>JBMOIG010000032.1:0-36708 GCA_049317445.1 Myxococcota bacterium
CATGGGGCACGCGGGGTCGCAGCCAGCTGGGCTGACGGTCTCAGCGGTGGTGTCGGGCAGCGGGCGCGACCGGCCGTCGTCCGGGTCGGTGGCGGTGTCGCCTTGGTCGGTGGCGGCGTCCAGGATGTCATCGGCCTGATCCGATGCAGTGAACGGCGTCGGGCAGCCGGTCAGTGCGAGGGGCAGCAGGCAGCCGGCCAGGAACAGCACAGGGCGACGCAGCGAGACTTTCAGCATGAGACTCCGGGGGTCCGCGCGGTCAGGCACGCTTCGTGCCAAGGCGGCGACCAAGGCGTATGCTAGTCGCTCCGGGCGAGAAGCGGAAACGTAGCAGCGAGGACGAGCATGGGCAGTGAACCAGACAAGACGGCAGGCCCGGACGCTCGCGTTCACGCGGCCCTTGCGGTCGACACCATCTACGGTCCGGTGCCGTCGCGGCGCTATGGCAACACCTTGGGGATCAACCTGTTGCCGCTTGACCACAAGCGCTGCAGCCTGCGGTGCACCTACTGCCAGCTTGGCCCCGAGGGCAGGGACACCGTGCCGTTCCCAAGCGTCGAGCGGTTCGCCGCCGAACTGCGCGGCGCACTGGAACTCCTGCGTGATCACGGCGACTTCCGCGGCTACCCCCTGCACGGTCTGGTGCTGAGCGGCAACGGCGACGCCACCCTGCACCCGCAGGTGGCCGAAGCGATCGACGTGCTGCTGCACCTGCGCGACGAGCTGGCCCCCAACGTCCCCACGATCCTGCTGACGGCCGGCACCGAGCTGGTCCATCCGCACATCCGCAGTGCTGTCGCAAGGTTGGACGAGGTGGCGGTCAAGATCGACGGCGGCAGCCAGCAGCTGTTCGAGCGGCTGAACATGCCGTTCCAGCCGATTCTGCTGCGCGACATCGCTGCGGCGGCGGCAGAGCTGCCGAACGCCATCGTCCAGACCCTGCTGGTCCAGGGCAGCGTCGACAATACCGTTGCGCCAGAGGTGGATGCGTGGCTCGAGCTGGTGCGACTGGCGCACCCCCGCCGCGTCGATCTGTACGCGCTGGATCGCGCGCCCATCGAGAAGAAGCTGCGCAAGGTGCCGGGCATCGTGGCCGAGGCCATCGCGCAGAGGGTCCGCGACGAGGCGGGCATCGCCTGCCGGGTGTTCAGCGACGGGCTGAACGACTGAGCTCGACTGGGGAGTTCAGCGCGTCAGGTGGTACCAGACGACCGCCGCGACGGGCACCAGCAGGCCGGCGGCGAAGAACCACTTCCCCCTGCCCATCAGCCCCTTGCGCCCCTTGAGCATGAACAGGCCGCCGATGGCCAGAAACAGCAGCGCGACCGCAAACACGTCGGCGACCCAGGTCCATACACCCTTGAGATGATTGAGGTGCAGCGCGTTGGCCTCAAACAGGCCGTTGCGCCGCTGCACATCGACCAGCGTGCCCTTGCCGGTCGACAGGGTGACCTTGGCCTCACTGCCCTCATCCAGAAACACGCGAAACACGTCGGGTCCCGGGCGATGGCGTCCCCGAACGCGCGAGGGGTCGATGCCGGCACGCTGGACCACGGCCTTTTCCGCCGCGTCCAGATCGGTCGGCAGGGGTCCCAACTCCAGCTGCGTGGTGGTCTTGTCGAGGCTGGGGTTCCAGTCGGCCGTGTGGTTCACCGCCAGACCGCTGACGGCGTAGACGATGGCCAATGCGCTGACGAAGTAGCCAACGTCGCGGTGCAACGCCCGGTTCAGGACGAACGCGGACCAGCGGCGGGCGCGCGGGCGCTCGACCGGAGGCGTCGCAGGCGGGCCCGAAGCCGGGGCAACCATCTACTTCTTCTCGCGAATGACCGCACCCAGACCCTGCAGCCGCACGATGGTCTCGGCCTCGGTCACGGTCTTGGGGTCGAAGGCGGTGTTGCCGGACTCCTCAGCCTCGCGCGCCGCCACCTTCTGGGTCTGCTCGAGCGTCAGCGGGATCTTGCGCACGATGCCCTCCGCCACCACGTACTGGCCCTTGACCGAGACGGGGAAGACGATCACGCCGTCGTCGACCTTGATCTGCAGGGTCTCGAATTCCTTGTCGCTTGCCACGCGGATCCAGCAGCCCTTGGCCGCGCAGACGTCGGTGACCAGACCCTCAATGCGCACGCGCTTGCCGACGAAGGTGTCCGACTCGGCGCTGACCTTCGAGATCGGCGTGGCTTCGGCAACCGTGACGCCAGCGCCGTACGTGGTGCCGGGAATCGTCAGGGCGGGGCCAGTAGCGGCGGGGATCGACGTGTCTGCAGTGGGCTCGCCGTGCACGCAGGCGGACGTGCCGGCGTGGGGGCAGGCGGCGCCTTCAGCCTTGGGCTCCTCGGTCGTTGTAGTGGCGGCGGCTGGAACGGCGGCGGGCGGCGTGTCGACAACTTGAGCAGGCGGGACAGCGGCCTGCGGTTCGGCACGCGGGGCCTTGTTGCAGGCAAGCGCGGCGAGAGCAAGAGCGGCAACGACAGACGACAGCGAAAGGGGGCGCAGCATCGGGAAATCTCCTTGGCCGTCGGAGCGGCCGGGCCGAATGGCGCGGCAGTATAGGGGCAAATGCTTTGGCTGCACAGTAGGTTCGACTCGCGCACGCTTGCTGGGCGGGGTGCAACGACGCCGGAGTGCCCGCCACGACACCCGTTCCGGTCCTGCGGTTGACCGTGTTACACTCTCAAGGTTGCCACGTCGGCGCGAAGTCCAACCTTCCGCCCCAGAACCCGAATTCACCGGCCCGGAGCTTCCGATGCGCACCTGTCTGCAATGCGGCCAGAAGACCGACCTTGCCCACTGCCCCGTTGACGGCATGGCCACGATCGTGGAGGGCGTCCATCCCTCCAACGCCGCCCTGACCCCCAACTCCGTGTTCGCGGGGCGCTACCGCATCGGCAACGTGCTCGGCCGCGGCGGCATGGGGACCGTGTACTCGGCACAGCACACCGGTACCGGGCAGACGGTCGCGATCAAGACGCTGCTGCTGGACTCGGACGCCGACCCGGGCGCGGCCCAGCGTTTCTACAAGGAAGCGCGGCTGACGGCAGGCCTGCAACACCCCAATACGATTCGCGTCTTCGACTTTGGTCAGTCGGACGAAGGCGTCTTCTTCCTCGCGATGGAGTGCCTGCGCGGCGACACGCTGGCCGACCGGCTGGCCCGCTACAAGCGCGACGGCAAGCGGATGTCTCAAGAAGAAACAGTGGAGATCGCGATCCCGGTGCTGCGCAGCCTGGGCGAAGCGCACCGCGTGGGTCTGGTGCACCGGGATCTGAAGCCGGCCAACATCTTCCTGCACGAGATCGACGGCGCAGAAACCGTCGTCAAGGTGCTGGACTTCGGCATCGCCAAGACAGCCGACAGCTCGCTGACCCGCACCGGCACGTCGCTGGGGACGCCTTCGTACATGAGCCCTGAACAGGTCATGGGGCAGCCCATCGACGGCCGCAGCGACCTGTACGCGCTGGGCATCGTGCTGTACGGCTGCGTGGCGGCCGAGCTGCCGTTCCAGGCGGATTCCACGTACTCGATGATGATGAAACAGGTGGGCGAGGCACCTCCGGACCTGCGCAACCTGCCGAATCTGGGCGTGACTTCCAAGTTTGCCCAGATCGTCGAGATCGCGCTGGCCAAGCGCCCCGGCGACCGCTTCTCCGATGCAACTGCGATGCGACAGGCGCTCGAATCGCTGGGGACGAGTCCCGCTGTGCAACCCGCCGCGGTGCCCGCTGCCGCGGTGGCCGCGCCGCCGCCGTTCGTGCCCACCAGCGCCCCGGCCGCTGCGCCGGCTCCCCCGCCCTACATGCCGCCGCCGCCCGCATCCCGGGCCGCCGCCGCCTCTCCGCTGGCCGCATCGCCCGCGTCGCGCGCCGCCCCAGTCGCCCGTCCGGCGCCGGCCGCGCCACCTGCCGCCCCGCCTCGCCCGGCGATGTCACCGCCGACGTCTGTTGTCGCGCAAAGCCCTGCCCGGCCTCGGGTTGCCCCCGCCACACCGCCGCCCACCTCGCTGACGGTCGGTCTGGTGATGGGTCTGGCCTTTGTCGTCTTCGGCGGGGTCGTGACGTACTCGCTCTACTCACAAGGCGTGTTCGGGTCGAAGGACTCGCCGGCCGCCGCCGATTCCGCAGCCGCCGAAGCGACGGCACCAGCCACAGCAGAGGCGCCCGCGACCCCGACCGAGGCCACCGGAGCGCCGACCGCCGGGTCGTGGGACCCCGCCGCTCCCACCGCGCCTCTGGGAGCCGCGACGGCTGCCCCGGCTGCGACGCCTGAGCCTGCTCCGGTAGCCCAACCCGAGGCGCCGCCTGTGCAAATTCCTGAGGGTGCCGTCCCCGACGCGCCTTCCGCCGGTATTGCGGGTGGCATTCTGGGCCAGCTGGGCGTCGCGCAACCCGCCGTGCCGCCACCGCCCCCGGAGCCTCCCGTCGAGGCTGCCCCGCCCCCGGAGCCAGAGCCTGCGCCCGAGCCCGAGGTGGCGGCCCCGACGCCCAAGCCTGAGGTCGCGCCTGAGGTTGCCAAGCCCAAGCCGAAGCCCAAGGTCGTCAAGCCCAAGCCGCGCCCCGTGGTTCCCGCTGCGCGCCCCGGCGGCCTGCGCCCGGGCTCGAACGGTCGCCCTGGGATGCGCCGCTGATCGGTTGAATTGCCAGCCAGATCAGTAGACTGCGAGGCCGAATGCCAGCGTGGGCGTCGTGCGGTCCTGCAGGTCCAGCGTCGGCAGCCACTGCGCGCCCACCTTCAGGGTCAGCGACAGCCGCGTCGTCAGGTCGAACTCCAGCAGACCGCCGTAGCCGACGTACGGGCGCGCGGTGTCGGTCTCGGGCAGCCCGGAGCCGGCCATCAGCCATTCCTGACCGAACCCGCCGTAGCCGCCCACGTGCAAGCGCAGGATCTCGATCGGGTACCACTTCCCTTCCAGACCCACGCGCCACAACACATATTCACCGCCGCGGGCGATACCCATGGAGTAGGCCCCAGTCATCAGCAAGCCTGTGTACTGATTGGGGAAGTAGCCGACCTGCAGCTCTCCCATGCCACCACCCACCTCTGTTGCGTCGGGCAGAGACGCCGCCGCGGACCCGAATCCCATCTGGTACGTCATTCCCTCGCGGTCCAGCGGCCGCCGACCACGACGCCACAGCCCGGCCCCCTCACCGCCCGTGATCACTGCGTCCCAGTCGTCGCGCAGGTGCTGCGGCCCCAGCTCGTCCAAGGCCACGACCTCATGCTGGTAGCCCGGCCCCATCAAGTGCACGGGATGCTTGGGATGCACGGCCACGGCGCCGTCGTAACGCGCGCCCTCTGTCACCGCCAGCGAGACACCCACAACGACCGCGACCGCGACGACGGCAGCAATCGCCTCCTTGGCATCCGAGCGCCCAGCGGCTGCCTGGGCCTGACCGGAGCCGGGGACGGAAGGGGCACCCGTCGGCTCGTAGGATGAGGAACCTTGCGCTTCGTAACCGTAATCCACGACGACCGGGTGGTGGTACGGCGCTCCGTAGGGGTAGAAATACGGCCCCATGTACACGCCGGGGGCCACGCCTTGCTGCATCCCGTACGGCGAGCCCTGCCCCGACCATCGCGGCGCGGGCGGCGGATCCTCAGCAGTTCCAAACCGTTGGATGGCGTGCACGTTGCCGCCGCGCTGGTCTCCCGGCAGGCTGATCAGGCGCTGCAGCTCGTCGCGCGGCACCTCATACGTGTTCGACAGGCACCCGCCGAGTCCGGTCACCAAGGCGCACAGGCCGACACAAGCTGTCCAAGGGGTCGTTCGCATCGTCAGTCCTCCCATCGCGGCTCCACTTGGGGCAAACGCCCCGAGGCCGCCGGACATTCGATGGCAGCGTGTCGCCGCCCGCGTCGGTTGGCAAGCTTCGCAGCGTGCGAGCGTGTGTGCCAATTTGAGACACTGTTCGGGACCGGGATCCCCACCGCAATCGCAAATTGAGACACGCCGGGAATTCCCTACCGGATCCGGAGACGATTCCTTCCACGATTTCGGCGGTTGATCGGCGTTTTCTCTTCCTGTTTCCATAGTTTGCGAAGTTGCGCCCGGGCTGGCACACGTCTTGCTTGAGTATCTGGCAGGAGCGTTACTCAATCCCTATGGCTTCCATGAACCCCTTCCAAACCATCCTCACACCCTGCTGCCAGCTTCGGCTGGTTTGCGTCCTCTCGGATGCGTCATCGTGATTCGCGTCGCCTAAGGCTCATCGTTAGGGAGTGGGCCCCCGGCAGTCTTCGGACTGTGAATTCATAGAGCGCATCCCCCTTCCTTCCTCTTCGCTCCGAACTTTGGCGGCCGCGGCTCTCCTGCCCGGCCGCCAAGTTGTTTTTGGGGGATCGCGAAGTTGTTTTCGGGTCACGGAAGCGAGGCGAGGTCAGCCCTCGAAGTCCTCGACCGACCCGGTACCGCCGATCACCTTCAGCGCAGTTCCGAAGTCAAAACCCGCCCTCGCCAGCGCCATCAGGTCCTTCTGCCTTCGCTCTGCCCGCTCTTCTGGCGGGCGATACGGACCCAACCGACGGCGACGGGCCAGGGCGTGCGCGGCGGTCAGGTCCGTGTGGCCTTCTTCGGCAGCCTCATGCAGCGCGTGGGCGATGTCGGCCTCAGGCAACCCCTTCTGGCGCAAGACCATCTCAATGGCGCGCCGAGAGCCGCCCCGCTCGCGACGGATGCGAGCGGTCCCCTCGGCGAACTTGCGGTCGTCCACGGCCCCGGCTTCGACAAAGCGGGCGATGACCTGCTCGACCAGCTCGCGGCCCTGTTCGGGGTCGCTGCCGTGCGCCTGGACGGACTTGGTGAGGTGGCGCAGCAGCACCCGCCGCAGGTTGGACGATGGGCCCCAAAAACGCTCGACGTAGCTGCGGGCGGTGTGTTCGAGATGGGCGAGATCCGCGACGGGAGGCAGCTTTTGCATGCCGCGCAAGGTGCCACACCGCCGTGCTTGCGACAACGGCGCGTTCTCGCTACACGCCACGCTGCCGCGGGGCCTTTCCCTGCCCGACCGAGGAGAGCCAATGCCTGCCCCCGACCTGCGACTGCCAAAGCTTCGCCAGCAGATCCAAGCGTTTTGCCCCACGGACCCGACCGAGGCCGGCCACCGTCAAGCGATGCTGGACCTGCTGCATGCATCGGCAACTCCCTGCGCGCGCGACCATTTTCTGCCCGGTCACTTCACCGCCAGCGCGTTCGTGCTGGCTCCCGGGGGTGGCGAGCTGCTGCTGATCCTGCACGGCAAGCTGGCGCGGTGGCTGCAGCCCGGCGGGCACGTCGACCCCGACGACGCGGACCTGGAGGCGGCGGCGCGGCGAGAAGTGCGCGAGGAAGTTGGACTTGCCGAGCTGGACCGCGTGGGCGATGGCCCCTTCGACCTGGACGTGCACGTCATCCCGGCGCGCAAGGCGGACCCCGAGCACCGGCACTTCGACGTGCGCTTTCTGTTCCGTTCGCCGACGCGCGAGGTGCAGGCTGGCTCGGATGCCAAGGCCGCGCAGTGGGTGGCGCTGGACCGGGTGCGGTCGTTGGAGTCCGACGCGTCGGTGATGCGGGCGGTCGCCAGACTGCAAAACCCCTTGCCATGACGCCCGTTCTGCACTATGTCGCGCGCCCCGCCCGCCCGGACGCCCTTCTCCGGCGCGACCGCTCCCCAGGAGTTCCCCCATGCTGACAGTCGGTGAAGTCACCAAGATCTATGGTGGCCGCAAGCTCTTCTACCAAGTGTCGACGTCGTTTGCGCCCGGCAACCGCTATGGCCTGACGGGACCCAACGGCAGCGGCAAGTCGACGTTCATGAAGATCCTGATCGGCGACCTGGAGCCCGACACCGGCTACGTCTCGCGCCCGCGCAAGACCGCGTTCTTGCAGCAGGATCAGAACGCCTTCGACCAGCACACCGTCATGGACACCGTGATGATGGGCAACGCGCCGCTGTGGGAAGCCATGCTGGAGCGCAACGCCATCTTCGAGTCCGGCGACGAGAGCGACGAAGCGGGTATGCGGCTGGCCGAGCTGGAGGGCGTGATCGCCGAAGAGAACGGCTATGCGGCAGAGGCCGAGGCCGAGGAGCTGCTGGGCGGTCTGGGCGTGCCGGACGCGTCGCACGGCGCGTCGATGGCCTCGCTGTCGGGGGCGCAGAAAGTGCGCGTGCTGCTGGCGCAGTCGCTGTTCGGGACGCCGGACTGCATGCTGCTGGACGAGCCGACCAACAACCTGGACCTGGAGACCATCGAGTGGCTGGAGGAATTCCTCTGTCGCTACAACGGGATCCTGATCGTCATCTCGCACGATCGGCAGTTCCTGAACGACGTCTGCACGAACATCGCCGACATCGACTTCGAGACCATCATTCAGTACCCCGGCAACTACGACGACATGGTGCGGATGAAGGCCGCCATGCAGAACCGCAAGGAGCAGGAGAACGCCCAGCGCGATAAGAAGATCAAGGACTTGCAGGAGTTCATCGCCAAGTTCTCGGCCGGCACGCGCGCCACACAGGTGCAGAGCCGCCGCAAGCAGGTCGAGAAGCTGCAGCCGTCGGACATCAAGCGCTCGAACATCGCCCGCCCGTACATCCGCTTCGACGTCGGCCGCGAGTCCGGTCGGCACGTGCTCGAACTGCAGGAGGTCGAAAAGGGCTTTGAAGACGGGCCGTTGTGGAAGCCGTTTACCGGCCACATCCTGCGCGGCGACCGCATCGGCGTGATCGGCCGTGACGGCATGGGCAAGACAACGCTGCTGCGGCTGCTGCAACGCGAGGTCACCCCGAGTTCCGGCAAGATCGTCGAGGGACACGAGGTCAACTGCGGCTACCTGCCCCAGGAGCACGAGGGCACCATCGAGCCCGGCCTGACGACCGACCGGTGGCTGCACGGCCACAAGCCTCGCGCAGAACTCGAAGAGATCCGGAGCCTTCTGGGGCGCATGCTGTTCCGCGGCGAAGAGGGTGTGAAGCCGACCGCCACGCTGTCCGGCGGCGAGCGGGTGCGGATGCTGATGTGCAAGCTGATGCTGCTGCAGCACAACCTGCTGATCCTGGACGAGCCCACCAACCACCTGGACCTCGAGTCGTGCAGCGCGCTGGCCGAGGGGCTGGCCAACTACACCGGAACGCTGTTGGTTGCGACCCATGACCGAAGCGTGCTGGCTGAGGCGTGTACGCGTATCTGGCGAATCCGCGACGGCGAGATCCTGGACTTTCAGGGGACTTACGAGGAATTCGTCGGGCGGTATGGGCACTAAGACTAAGTGTAAGGGTGTCAGGACTTGACACTTGACATCTTTCTGCGCGCGCACCGAAAGCGCGGTATTTGACAAGTGACAACACCTGACACCGACAACCTCGTCGTCCGATCCAAGTCTGCCCGGCGACGGCTCGCGCGGCAGGCTGCGATGCCCTGGCTGCACGAGACGCCGGAGCAGACCAGCGCGCGCCGCACCGCCCTGGTCAAGGAACTCACGATTCAGCATGGGTTTTCTCGGGTTGGCGTGGCGCTTGCTTCCGCGCTGACCGACGACCGGCTGCACCTGCAGCGCTGGCTGGACCAGGGGCGGCACGCGTCGATGGCGTGGCTGCTGGACGACGTCGACAAGCGCTGCGACCCGGGCTTGCACGTCGCCGGGGCACAGGCGGTCGTGGTGCTGGCGCTGGACTACGACACCGCGCAACCCCGCACGCGGGAAGTGGATCTGGCCGGCGGCGAGCGTGGCTGGATCTCGCGCTATGCCTGGGGCACCGACTACCACCTGGTTGTAGAGAAGCGGTTGCGGCGGCTGGTCGACGCGATCTCGGCCGAGTGGCGGCGCGAGCTGGGCGACGACTTCCGCGGACCCGGTGGGCGCGTCGGCCCCTTCAAGTCCGTGCGCGACCTGCGGTTCGAAGTCGACCACGGTCCGGTGCTCGAGCGGGCGTGGGCCGTGCGCGCGGGGCTGGGCTGGCGGGGCAAGCACAGCCTGGTGGTGCATCCGCAGCACGGCTCGTTCTTCTTTCTGGCAACCATGGTCACAAGCGTGGCGCTGGACCCCGACCCGCCCATGGCCGACCACTGTGGCAGCTGCACGGCGTGTCTGGACGCCTGCCCGACCCAAGCCATCGTCGCGCCCTACGTCGTCGACGCGTGCCGATGCATCTCGCACGCGACCATCGAGACCGAGGGAAGGATTCCCGAACCAGAGCGCAGCCTTGTCGGCGACCACGTGTTCGGCTGCGACCTGTGTCAGGACGTGTGCCCGTGGAACCGGTTCTCGAAGCCGTGCGGCGAGGCGGAGTTCGACCCGCGGCCCGGCAACCTCGCGCCGCTGCTGAAGGATCTGCACGCGCTGAACGAGACGGCGTTTGCCGAGCGGTTCGCGCAGAGTCCGCTGAAACGCAGGGGCATCGACGGGTTGCGCGACAACGTGCAGGCGGTGCGCGAGGGAAGACTCGCACCGTCAACCGCCGGGCAACACGCGCCCCAGCACGGCGACGAACAGACGTAGCCCCCCCAGCAGACCGGCCGCGACCAGCAGCGCCGGGGCCAGCCAGGCAGACACGGTCGACAACGCCTGCGCCAGCACCGGGGTATAGGCCACGCCACCCAAGTGCAGGCCCGCGACCGTCGCCACCAGCAGAATCACCAGCAGCAGCGCGCCCTTCCATGCGCCCATCAGGTCCACGCTGGAAGGCGTCAGGTGCACCAGCACGCACGCCGACAGATAGCTGCCGACCACCAGCGCGACCCGCGGCCACAGACCGAGACTCCAGACGGCCGCCACCGCCGTCGCCAGCGTCTGCCCCAGCCCCTTCGCTGCCAGGCCAAGCGGCGTGACGAGCGCGGACCATCCTGAGATCGTGGAGAAATTCACCTCAAGTGTCTGGCACTCGCGACCCGCACCGCACGCCGTCGGCAGGGGAGGCAGCGACTGGCCACCGAAGTGCAGCAGCGTCCACACCAGCCCCGACAGCACCAGACCGCCGCCCACCAGCGGCGCCAGACCGATGACGAAGGCCGCCAGCCACGCGATGGGACCGCGCCCTGCCTCGTAGGTCACGCAACCCATCATGCCGGAAGTGGAATCCGGCGCGAACAGCTTGACCTCGCGGATCGGCCGGCGCGTCAGCACACACGCGGCGGCGTGCGAGAGCTCGTGGACCGGTACGCCCAGCCAGCCCGTGGTCCAGGGCACTGCGCTCCAACCAAAGCGGGCGACCAAGGCACCCGTGGTGTGGCGCGCCAGCCAGGCGACGCCCAGCAACAGCCCGATCGTCAAGGCGAAAGAGACCAACGGGACGATCAGGGCAGGAGACACGGCGCCTCGCGTCGGATGGCAGATAGAGGGTGTGGAAGGCTACTGACCGGCAAACGAGATCGCATCCTTGAGGGACTGCTGGATCGCGGCGTCGTCGGCCGGGGCGGCTGCACGCGGGCCGGGGGCCGCCTGGATCCGCTCGAGTTGCGCCTTGGCCTTGGCAGTGCCGAGGGTCGAGACGAGCGCGCGCTTGACGTTGACGGGGGTGTCGACCGCGATGACCAGGTCGGCGAACGCGTCGGCAAAGCCGTCCATCGTCTGGAAGAGTTGCAACGCGCCGGTGTTGACCAGCACGTACTCTTGGGCCTTGTCGTCCACGATCTCCTTCCACAAACCAAATGCGCGCACCACGCCGGGCTTGTCCGTTCCTTCCAGCCGGGTGGCCGCCATGTTGCCGAACAGGCAGTCCCAGGCGCGGGGTGAGAAGCTGCCCCCCTTGCCCGTCCGCAACGCCTTTTCGACGGCGGGGACGTTGGCGGCGTCGGCGGTCAGCTCTTGGCACGCGTTCGACAGCACCCACGCCTGCAGCGCCGTCGAGTCCTGCTGCAGCGCAAACGCGAGCTCTGCGGCAAGGGCCGTCTTGGCTGCGGCCTTGCCGGCGTCGTCGGGCGCGATGGCCGCGGTGGGCGACTTGAGCGCGCGGAGCAGGTCGTAGAGCACCGACTGGCCCTGGTCGGGTGCGAAGCTGCACGGGTCGCCCTCCGCCGCCTTCAGTCCAACGACACCGAGGATCCCGTGATGCAGCGCGACCTTGAGATCGTCGACGGTCTTCGCGGCCGGCAGGGCCTTGGTCGCCTCGGCCAGGTGGTCGACCTTCGCCTCGACCGGAGGCGCGGGCGCGGGGACGGCAGCCTGGGCGGCGGGATCCCCAGCAGCCGGGGTACCAACGGGGGCGTCCTTCTTGCCGCAGCCGACGGCGAGAGCACACAGGGCAACCGTTGCCAGCAACGAATGGCGGAGAACAAGATGCATCGCAGCCTCCCGAATGGACGAACGCGCGATGGGCAGTCGGTCCCGAATGGGAGACCCCGTCGCGCGAACCAGGGAGCGGCGAGGCTACGCTTGGGTTCGTTCCGTCACAATACCTGCGCGGACACGACTCTGGCTCTGCACCAAGAACGCCATCGCGGTGAGGACCGCCCTTGCCGTGTAGCCAAACCCGGTGCTATAGCCATTTGCAGGTCCTGACGGGAGGTCGCGATGCGTGCCCGATGGTTCCCTGAGTGGCGATGGGTTCTGGCTTGCCTTGGCGTGGCGGCGACGGCGGGCTGCAGCGTCGTCGGAGGTGGCTCTGTCGGGGCACTGACGGGGCTTGCGTTCACGTTGCTGGCGCTGCTGTCGTGCAGTACGCCGGCCAAGGCGCCAACCGCCGATGCCGCTGCCGACATCGCTGCGGAGACGTCCCCCGATACCGCCGTCGATGTCGCAACCGACACTTCGGTCCCGGACACCGCAGCGGATACCGCCGCCGATGCCGCCGCCGATGCCGCCGTCGATGCCACGGCCGACACGGCCACCGCGTGCGCTGGCGACCGCGACTGCGACGGCCATCTGGACGCCGCCGACAACTGCCCGTGGGTGGCCAACGCGGACCAGGCCGACAAGGACCAGGATCAGGTGGGCGATGCGTGCGACGCCTGCGATGCGCCGAACTACCTGACGCCATGCGGAGATCCGTGCTGCTACGACGCGGACGGCGACGGCGTGAACGGCGGCGGGACGATGCCCCCCGGTGGCCCCGACAACTGCCCGTTCGTGGCCAACCCGTTGCAGGAAGACAAGGACAAGGATGGCATCGGCGACGCGTGCGACCAGGACGCCGCGCTGTGGCTGGGCGTTCCGGGGCCCCGTGCCCGTGTGGCCCTGCGGCTGTGGCGAGCGGGCGTGCTGACCGACAACGTGGTCGCGATTCTGCGACAGGGGGCGTGACGATGACGACTTCCCTAGAGCATCCATCGGGTTTGACGCTGGAGCTGACCGGGCGCTGCACCCGCAACTGCCGCTATTGCTACAACGCCTGGCGCAGCCCCGGGGGGCCACCGCTGCCCCGCGAGCTGCCTGTTTCGGAGCTGCTGAGTCTGGTGCTGCCGATGGTGCGCGCGACTGGACGGCGGCGGGTGGACCTGACGGGCGGTGAGCCACTGCTGCGCGACGACCTGCCCGACCTGATCCAGGGGCTGCGACTGCAGGGGCTGGGGGTGGCGCTGACCACCGATGGCGGGCTGGTCGACGCGTTCATGGCGCAAGTGCTCGCGCGGATGCAGGTTTCTCCGGTTCAGGTGACGCTGCTGGCGGCGGATCGCGGGCTGCACGACGAGCTGAAGGGCTCGCCCGGAGCGTTCGACCAGACCGTCGAAGGCATCGCGCAGCTGACGTCGGCGGGCGTGCCCGTATCGATTGCCTTCGTGCACATGCGCCCCAACGCGGACCGGCTGGGCGAGGTGGCGGAGCTGGCGTTCGCTCTGGGAGCCCGGTCGCTGGCGTTTGACCGGTTGTGCGTGACGGGACAGGCGGCGCGGCGGGCGCAAGAGCTGGTGCCAGAGGCGTGGCAGACCCGCGAGGCGCTGCGCGAGCTGGACGAGATCCCCAAGCAATGGCACGGACTTCGGACCTACCGCGCGATGTCGGTGCCACAGTGTCTCGAGCCCGACGACGTCTCGCGCGGTGCCCCCGGACACCACGGCGGATGTGCCGCCTCGGGGCCGACACCTGCGTTCTGCGTGGGGTCCGATGGCCGGGTGCGCTCGTGCGCGGCGATGTCGGATACGTTGGGCGACCTGAAGCACGAAGCATGGCCGACCATCGAGCAGCGCTGGCAGCAAACGCGCCTGCAGGCCCCGGTCGCGACGTCGGGCGGCTGTGCGAAGTGCAGCGACCTCGATGCGTGCCGGATGGGCTGCCGGGCCTCTGCGGGCGCGAACGGCGTGGATCGGTTGGTCGGTGCGGCGTCTGGCGGTCGGTTGGCGACCCCGTAGACGCCGGGCCCCCTTCGTCCTTACTTGGCGACAGGGGAGACGCCTGCCCTGGGGCGGCACCGTACGCCCTTTGCCCTTCAGCCCCCCAAGGACTCTGAAATGACGACCGAATCGACCGTCCCGCAGCCCATCCACGACAGCGTGTCCAAGGCGTATGCCGAGGCCTTGCGCCGCACCCAGCAGGCGGCCGGCGGGGACTGCGGCTGTGGCCCCGCGTGCTGTGCGTCGGTGGTCGAGACCGCGGGTTACGGACAGGAACTGGACGCGTTCGCAGAGGCCGGCGCCAGCTCGTTCGGCTGCGGCAACCCCTTGGCGTTCGCGGATGTACAGCCTGGACAGACGGTGCTGGACCTGGGCAGCGGCGCCGGCCTGGACCTGCTGGTCGCGGCGCAGAAGGTCGGACCCACCGGCAAGGTGATCGGCGTAGACATGACCGACGCGATGATCGAGGCCGCCCGCCAGAACGCCGAGCGCGCCGGGGCCCACCAGATCGTCGTGCGCAAGGGGCTGATCGAGGCGCTGCCCGTCGAGGACGCGTCGGTGGATCACGTGATCAGCAACTGCGTGATCAACCTGTCGCCCGAGAAGCACAAGGTTTTCGCGGAGATCGCGCGGGTGCTGAAGCCCGGCGGCCAGTTTCGCATCAGCGACATCGTGGCCGAGACCATGCCCGACGTCGTCAAGCACCACGCCGCCGCCTATGCCGCCTGCATCGCCGGGGCGATCAGCGAGAAGCGCTATCTGGTGGGGTTGCACCGGGTCGGCATGCAGGACGTCCAGGTCGCCTCGCGCGTCGATTACACGGCCGACCAGATCCGCGCGATGGTGATGAACGACTTCGAGCTGTTCGGCGCCGACGGTACCGAGCTGGTCGAGGCGTTCGCCGGCATGGCGGGCAAGGTCGCCAGCATCACCGTGACCGGACGCAAGCCGCTGGAACGCAAGGGCAGTTGCTGCGGTGGCGGGGGGTCGTGCTGTTGAACGACGGACCTACCAAGACTCGAGAAGCCAGTCCGGCGTGACGCCGTCGTCGGCGCCACCCTGCCACCGCGACACGCCCCACGTGACGAGCGCCGTGTCGAGGCCAGCGTCGCGCCCGCCGCGGATGTCGGTCGCCAGTTGATCCCCCACCACCACGACGTTGCGCGTGCCCAGCAGGTCGAGCGCCCGTGCGTACATCGGCGGGTGCGGCTTGCCCAGCGGCTGGAAGGCGAAGTCGGCGGCGGGGCGGTCTGGAAAGCGCGACGCCAGGCCCTCGGACAGCATCCGGGCGAGGGTTCCGGCGGCAAAGCCCAGACGGTGCGCGTCCTTGGTGAAGGTCAGGTCGGGATTTGGCAGCAGCAGCACGGGCGTGCGACCCGCTGAAACCAGGTGGGCGAGGTCCGTCAGCGTGGCGTCCAAGGTTTCGAGAAACGGGTAGCCCGACTCGTCGCAGACGACCAGGACGTCGAAGGCAGGATCGTCCAGCGCCGCGACCACACCGCCGGCTTGGGTGACGTATGCGCACGAGTCAGGTGGCCCCAGCACCCGGCAGCGCGCACCGGCCAGACCGCGGCGGGCGAAGAGATTGGGTAGCAGCATCAGGGGGTTGACGACGTGATCGGAGGTGATCGGCAGGCCCATCGACTGGTAGCGATCCGCCGCGCGGACGGCGAGTTTCGATGCGTCGTTCGTGAGCAGCAGCCAGCGCTTGCCCAGTCGATCGAGCAGGCGCAGGGCTTCGCCAGCGCCTGGGCAGACCTCGGTGCCGTGCACCAGCGTGCCGTAGGCGTCGAGCAGGAAGCCGTCGTAGCGGGTGGCTAGCGCGTGCAGGGTGGTGCGGGTCGGGGGCATCGGGGCTCGCGCGTGGTTGGGGGGGCGGGCGGGAGCGGGAGTCTTGCCGACGTCAGGGCCGGTTGACAAGCGCCAACGCCTGCGGCAAGGTTCGCGGCCGTCTGCGGATGCGATTCGCGGGACGTTGCGCGCGTAACTCAGCGGTAGAGTATCACCTTCACACGGTGGGAGTCACAGGTTCAAATCCTGTCGCGCGCACTACAGAAGCCCCGGGAAACCGGGGCTTTTTTCGTTTTGGCGTGACGCGTCTGACGGTCCAGCGCGGCTGTCGGCTATGCGCCGGAGCGTTCGCCGCCGATCCTGGCGCGAAGCTCGAACAGGGCGGGAAGCGCCGCCGGCAACGCGTCGAGCCCAACGGCCGACAGAACGTCCGGGTCGATGTCGAAGTAGGCGTGGGCCAGCATGTCTCGCAGTCCGCACGCCTTTCGCCACGGGAAGCCAGGTGCCATCGCTCGGACCGGATCAGGCACGTGTTTGGCGGCCTCGCCGAGTACCTCCAGCGCTCGCTCGATCTGATACCGCAGGCCGATGTCGGCCTGCAGGTCGTCGCCAGTCGCGTCGCGGGTCCATTCGATGATCAGTTGCGCGGCGTCGATCATGTCGTCGAGGCGCGCCACCACGTCACGCGACATGTACGACCTCGGCTTCGATCCGCTTGCGCCACTGCGGCTTGCGCTCGAGCGATCTGGGTGTCACCAAGTCGACCCGACAGCCGAACCACTCCTGCAATGCAAAGAGCACGTCCATGTAGCCGTCGAAGGTGGCCTTGCCCTCGAACTCGACCAACACATCGACGTCGCTGTCGGGTCCCGCCTCGTCGCGCGCGACGGAACCGAACAGTCCGATCGAGCGCACGCCCATTGCCTGCAACTCCGGGAAGCGCTTGCGCAAGAGGTCGAGTGCAGTCGCACGGTTCATGACGGGGGCTCGGCGGCAGCGGCCGCAGTCAGCAGCCTATGCAGCCCAGGAAGACTGGTCAAGCGCCGTTGGTGTGCGGTCCAGGTCACTCTCTGGGTCGGTAGCAGGGTTCGGGGGGCCATCCACAGCCTTCCGCGTACCTGGCAGCCGGCGCGGCGGTGTGCGCTGGCTGCCGGCGGCGAGGTCGGAGGCGACAGGCCGCGTCACCCCAGAAACACCGACTCGTTGTGCCACTGCAACGCCACGCGGTCGGGCTTGTCGAGCGGTCGCGTCGGCTCGTACAGCTTCTGGCCGCGCATGTCGTAGAACACCAAGATCCTGTCGCAGCAGGGTTTCCTGGCTCACGTCCTCTTCGGGGAGGACTGGTGGGGAGACGCCAAGGCGGAGGAATACGGCGATGCCCCGCGATGTCCGGGTCTCGGCGCCGTGCGAGACGTGCTCGTGAACGGGGCCTGGTCGTATCCCGTCGCTTGGCCCGGTGCCGTCGCGGATTCGGAGGAAGCCAACGAGGGCGACACGGACGACGGGGAGGACGAGGGGTACGACGAACAAGCTGATGAGAACGACGAGGAAGGAGAAGACGGGGAGGAAGAAGACGAAGATGACGAGGAGTTGCCGCCACCGGGATGGCTGCCCTATGTGCCGCACCACGGACACGACCACGACCCCTCCGGCGCCGACATCGCCTTCCGCGAAGTGTCGGATCTCCGGGGGAAGTACGACTACCAGGTGACGGGCAGGACCGAGTCGGAGCGCTGGAACAGCCTTGTTGCCGCAGTGCGCGACCTCGGCCTGCAGCCTGTGGTGGAGCAGTTGGCGAACTTCTGCCGCCTTCGTCGGCGCCAGCGAGACGGGGAGGACCGCTTCTTCAATGCGATCCGCGCATGGGAGACGGACCTCGCCCGCCTCAAGAACAAGTACCACAACGGCAGCTTCGTCTGGCCGAAGACGTCCTGACGCGCGCTCGTCGGCCACGTGGACGCGGTTGCACCGGAAGACCCGCCGCCCGTTTCGTCCACGCACGCCAACATCAATTCCCCCCAGCCAGGCACTGGTCCGCACAGGCCTCGGCGCCCAGGTCCAAGTACCTGAGCCGAAACGCCTGCAACCACGCCCGCTCCCCCTCACTGCGCACCGCCCTGCCCCACGCCTCGACCACCTGCTCGAGCGTCAGGTCCAGGAACGTGTTGTCGTCGGGCCGCAGCAGCTGCCGATACCGCACCACCGTCTCAGCGCCCTCCACGTCCAGCGGATGCCGCACCACGGCCAGACGCCCTGCCTCCCACGCCGCCCCGGTCTGCCGCAGATGCGCCACGGCCAGCAGATGGTCCCGCCAAAGCTGGTTGTGCCGAATGTTCGTCACGGCGCCCGCCGCTTCGGGAAGCCAAGGCGACCCGTCGGTCATCCAGCGGCGGTACGCCTGTCCGTCGTATTCCCTGGTTTGCGAGAACGGCTCCGTCAGCTTCGTCTCGAACCCCATGAACGCCTTGCCGCCCGTCGGCGTGACCCACTCGACGTACGCATCAAACGCCGTCCGGTCGGCCAGGTACGCGCCGCTGGGTTGGGGCGCGAACTCGAGCTTGACCGCCGTGACCTTGGCGACCTCGCCGGGCCGCAGCTCGGCCATCAGCCGCGTCGCCAGGTCCAGGTCGTCGACCAGCGGCCCGAACAGGTTGAAGCACATCGGCTGGCTCGAGAGCATGTTGCGCAGCAGGCGGAAGGGTTCGACCGTGCCCATACCCTCAGCCAACCGGCGCTTGGCCACCGCGAAGATGCCCGGCGTCAGGAAGTTGGCGCCGCGCTCGGCGTCCGCTACCGTCAGCATGTTGCCGTACAGATTGAGGTCTGTGGACTTCGGGCCCGTGCCAAAGGGCACCCGCAATACGTTTGCCCGGTACCAGCTCTGGTGACGCCGCATCTTGGCGGCCAGGCGGTTGTCGCCGGCGTATTGCGGGCCGAGGTCGAGGGCGTGCTGCCCGTCCCCGACCGGCGGCTGGGACATCGCCACCGAAGCCGGCGGGGGCGGCGGAATCACTGCCGGACGCCCCACGTCCGCATTCGCCAGGGTCATTCTGTGCCACCGCGACCCGCGCGACGTGCCCTTCTGCGTCTCCTGGATGCCCAGGCTGTTGCGGGCGCTGGACAACGCCCCGCCGACGTGGGCGTGCCAGTTGCGCTCGTCCCGGTGGACGGGGTGGGCGGCCAGCATCTCAGCGTGTTGCGACACGTCCTTGGTCGCGAAGTCCGCGGGCATCAGGGCCACGACGCGCGCGAGCATCCGGTCGTCGATGTGGGTGGGTCCGAAGGTCGACATGGGGTTCTCCTTGCTGCGGCGGAGGTTTCCGCCTGGGTTGCGGCAACTATGGACACCCCTGCGTCAGAATATGTCGCGACCCGAACCGTAGCGGGCGGCGGCGGCGGACAGGCGTTGCCGCACCTCTTCCCGCATCTCGGCCGGCGCCAGCACTTCCACGTGTTCGCCCATCGACAGTACCGTGTCGACGACCTCGGTCCAGTCGCCCACCTCCATCGTCAGGGTCACGCCGCCGCCTGCGCACGCCTCCAGGCGCTGGGTCACGTGCCAGGATCGCTCGCGGACATAGGGCTCCATGAACGCGTCAACGGCCAGGACGATCCGCGCCGGACTGCGGTCGCGCTTGATGCCGAACGCCGTCTGAAACCACAGGCGCGCTGCGAAATCAGTCGGATAGTCGAAAGGTTGGGCGTCCCGCACCACGTCTGCCGCCAGGAGTCGATCCAGCGCGAGCATGATGCGGTCCGGCAATCCGTCGGTGTCGCCGCCCACGAGATCCACGACGAAGTACACCCCACCCCGGTGGATCGCCAGGCACAGGGGATGCACGCGCAGCGTTCGCGCCGGTTTGCCCGCCTTCTTGCGCTCAGGCGACAGGTAGGTCAGTTGGACGGGCTTCTGACGCTGGAGACCCTCGACCACGACACCCAGACGTTCTTGGGCTTCGGGCTGATCTTGGTAGTGCTTTCGGCCGGGTTCAAGGACCACGACCTTGTCTTCCAGGTGCGTCAACCGTTGCCGCTGGCCGTGGTGCAGTGATCCGGCCAGCTGGTCGAGCAGCGGCCGCACCTTTGTCACGAAGTGCGGCCCCGACAGAAAGGCGGTCATGTTGGCGCCGACGGCGAGTGCAAGCAGCTGTGCGCCCTCGACCTTCCACTGTCCGGCCGCGTGGGGCAGCTCGTACTCGACGCCTCCGCCGGACTCGGACGCGTCGTGCCGGATCAGGCCGTCCAGCACGTTCTGCAACACGGCCACGTCGCGTTGCAGCGTGCGAATTCCGACACCGTACTCGTCGGCCACTTCTTGCAGGCGAAGGCGCCCGCCGCGACGGAGCGCGTCGTACAGACCGATCAGGCGCCGCGCTTGCGAGTAGGTCTCGGGCGGGCGGCCGCGGGGATTCGGGGGTGGGGAGGTGCGCACGAGCTTGGTCCCGCTGGTGGTCTGGTGTCGGGACATAGCGCGGTTTGGCGGGGGTGGCGAGACGGGGCGTTGGCTATCCGACACCTGCTGTCGCTATTCCTTGGGAACGTCGTGCGGCCCGGGAGCCTGAGCACGGACTGGACATACGTCTACTTGACGGCTGATGTCATGGACAACGGAGTTGCCTGCCCTAGTACGTCCCGCACCCTGCCCGTCAACCGCACCAGCTCCACCATCTCTGCGTCCCGCCTGGCCTTTCTCGCAGCCTCCAGACTCACTCGCTTCGGCAGCGGGATGTCGTTGGGCGCCGGTTACACGTCGGTCGCCGGCCCGACCAACGCGGGATCACGGGGACCTGAACACGGAGGCCTTCGGTGGGCTGTCGCACCGACAGGACGACTCAGGGCCACCGAGTCTGACAGTTGGCCGCCGTTCCGAGGGACCGAAAGTTCAGTTCCGTTCCGTTGACCTGTCGCCTTTCCAGGGTTCGCCAGCCAAGCGCGCCACGAGTCGATGCAAGACCATGTCCGTCGCAGCGTCCACGTCCCAGGCGAACCCCTGTCGGAGAATCGGCGCCATGTCATCGCGAAAGTCGAGCTGCTGGCGCTTCTCCGCAAGGTTCTCCTCGAATTGCGCACGAGTGACGCTATGGGCGCCTTCCGCCATGTAGCGCTGAAAACACGTGACCAGCGTCGAGGGGTCAACGCTGCCCGTGTTCATCGCGTGCCAAAGGTCGAAGAGATCTCGCCCTTTTCTGCGCTGGTAGAGCGCGCGAAGCTTTGTGCCGAGCAGTTCGTCGAGGGCATAGGTCGCCACGTCCGCAGCGCCGGTGAACCAGGGGTTCTCGACTCGGAAAGGGATGCGCGCGATCCCCAGTTCGGTGAAGTGCTCCCGGGTGTTGATCTCGAGCTTGAGCCGCAGCTTCAGTGCTGGCATGTCCTCGGATTCGAAGCGGTATACCAGGTTGACCCGGCCGTCCTTGAGCTGGCGGCGTGGCGTGCCGAGCCAGGGATCCAGGACCGATCGGGCCCGGTCAAGGGTGTCTCCAATGGGGTCCGGCCGGATCTGCACCAGGTCGATGTCCTCGGAGTACCGGGCCGCCGGCGTGAGATAGAGCTTGTACAGGGCGGTGCCGCCGCGAAAGGCCAGACCATTCGCCAGCTCCGGAATCCGGAACAGCTCGACGATGGCGCGGCTGATCACGAGATCCTGCTCAACCTGGGCGTCAAGCAGCCACGGCGCCTGTTGTCTCCAAGCCGTGATGTGGTCTTTGGGGATCATGTGTCGGGCTCCAGCTCGGCGTTGATGATCACTTTCCAGGCAGGGTTGCGCCGCGCCCCGGCGGTGCGTGAGGCGCGACGCAAAGGCGTGTAGCTCCTGGCGTTCTCCTGCACGAACGGTGCAATGGCCCCCGCCAAGTCAGCTCGGGCGCTGAGTTCGAGCAGGTACCCCAGCCTTTGCGACCAGCCCACCGGCGAGAGAAGCGCGGCCTCGAGCAGCTTCCCCGGCTCCATTTCCTCTGCGAGCTCTGACAACACCGTGGCGACGTTGTTCAAGCCCCCCGCGTGCTTGGGGTAACCGACGAGTTCCAGCGCCGTCACCTCGGGCGTCGCGTAGCAGAGCACGCCGCGGGGCGTGTTGACGCGAACGACAGGCATGGCTTCCAGGTCTCCGCGAGCGATGAACTCGACGCGAACCTGCCCGCAGACAACGGGTTCACGGTTCTTGCGCACCATGACCTGGCACGCTTGCGGACGCTGGTGCGCAGCGCCATGCCGCTCTGCCGCGCTGAGAAGCCCAACATAGTACGGCTCGCCCCAGAACCGCATGAGCTGGTCGATGAACTGCTCTGCCGGCAAGCACCCCAGACGCCGATACTCGGGCGGAACGATGACGTAAAAGCTGCGCGTGGGATCAGCTATCTGGCCCTGGTGCCGTAGCCGACGGAGCTGGGCGCGCACGGCAGAAGGACGGCCAGTGATGGCAGCAAGTGCGTCAGCGGCCGTGAAGTGGTGCCGACCGTTCGAGGCCAGGTCTTCGATGTAGTCACGGGCTCGCATCCGATACGATTCTCCGCAGAAGTAATGAAGCGCGTCACGGGACGCCGGGAATCGCCTCGGCTCTCGATACGATTCTTGTCGAGCGTAACGATTCGCGTTGCATTTGTACAGAATTGACTTTCGCCACGTCGGTGCGCTGCGGCACGGCACCTTTCCACGCAACCCGGTGCCCGACCGGCGGGGCGAGGCGCGAGCGGCCTGGACCCAGATCGCCGCGTTCTGGGACGAATCGACCTTGCGCCACCTTCAAGCGTACCGGCAGACGCACCGATTGGCGGCAAAACGACTCCCCCTGTCGCATCCAAACACGAAACGGGCTGACTCCCGCCAAGTGCCGCGTAGTAGGTGTGGACGATCCAGTCCGCCCAAGGAAACCCGCCATGCCCCGCTTTCCCAAGACGCCCAAGCTGCTGCCTGCCTCGACCCTGACGCCCGTGCTGCCGAAAGGCACCGCGCCCGACGCGCTGTACCCCGACGACCTGACCTATCTGCAAGACGAATTGCGCTGGGTCCGCCTGCGCGCCGAGCGCATCCACGCCGAGCACAAGCTGTCGACGGTCGGCCTGGGCGAGCCGCCGCGTGGGCGCCGCTATGGCGACGACGACGACGAACCGCCCGAGGTGTTGGGGCGCCGCGTGACCTCGCTGCGCAAAGTCGAAACCGATGTCCGTCGCGGCATCGACCTGCACCTGAACGCCCACCGTGCGGCCGGCAAGCCCGTGGCGCTGGACCGCATGGCCGACTTGTATGGCCTGGATGCGTTCGAGCGGACGGTGGTGCTGTTGGCGGCCTCGACCGGGTTCTCCAGCAGCTTCAAGGACGTGTGGGAGCTGGTGTCGCCGGGCGGCATGTCGAGCAGCCTCGAGGTCGAGGTGGTGTTCAACTTCATGGAGCTGCCGTGGGCCGACCGGGTGCGTCGCCGCGCCGTGTTCTCGCCCGCCGCACCGCTGTGCGCCAACCACCTGGTGCAGGTCGAGCTCAGCGGCCGAATCACGGCACCCGAAGACCTGCTGCGCGCCGACGTGCAGATCCGCCAGCAGACGTTCGCGTACCTGTGCGGGGTGCCGGGCCTCGACGCCGAGTTCGGCGAGTTCAGCTCGTTGGAGGAACCGAAGGTCCAGCTGTCGCAAGTGGTGCTGCCGGACCACGACCGCCGCCGCATCCTGTCGGTGGTGGATCGCCACGCGGACTACCTGACTGCCCGCAGGGACTGGGGATTCGACGAGGTGATCCGCTATGGCAAGGGCATCCTGATGCTCTTTCACGGCAAGCCCGGCACCGGCAAGACGATGACGGCGCACGCGGTGGCGCACCACCTGGGCAAGCGGATCCTCAACGTCGACATCCCGACCTTCCTGGAGCACCGCGACGCCGACCGCTTTCTGCCCGGCCTGTTCCGCGAGGCCAAGCTGCAAGACGCGCTGCTGTTCTTCGACGAGTGCGAGACCCTGTTCGCGGGCCGGATGCACGGCAATTCGCTGATGACGCTGCTGCTGACCGAGCTCGAGCGCTTCGAGGGCGTGGCGGTGCTGGCGACCAACCTGCCGCAGGTGCTCGACGAGGCGCTGGACCGGCGGATCCTGGTCAAGGTGCGCTTCGACGAGCCCGACCGCCAGGCGCGCAGGGAGATCTGGCAGAAGCACCTGCCGCCCGAAGCGCCGCTGGCCGACGACGTGGATCTGGACGCGCTTGCCGACCGGTTCGAGATGACCGGCGGCTACATCAAGAACGCGGTACTGGTGGCCGTTGCCGACGCGGTGCACACGGGGGGCGAGCCGCGGCAGATTGCGATGGCGATGCTCGAGCGGGCGGCGCGCGACCAGCTGCAGCGGCCCGGCGACGACCGGCTCGAGCTGGTGCAACCCAAGGTGCGGCTGACGGATCTGGTGCTGCCCCAGGACCTGCGCGGGCAGGTGGTCGAACTCGTGTCGGCGGCCAGAAGTCGGCGGACGGTGCTGGAGCGCTGGGGCATCGGCACGCACCTGTCGAGCGGCAAGGGCGTGGCGGCGCTGCTGCACGGCCTGCCGGGGACGGGCAAGACGCTGTGCGCCGAGGCGATTGCCGCCGAGCTCTGCAAGCCGCTGCTGACGGCCCAGGTGCCGACGCTGCTGTCGAAGTGGGTGGGCGGCACCGAGGCCAACCTGAAGGGCCTGTTCACGGACGCGAAAGCGGCTGGTGCGGTGCTGCTGCTGGACGAGTGCGACACCCTGCTGGCCAGCCGCGACGAGCTGACGCACCACCACGACATCTCGGTGGTGAATGTGCTGCTGGGGCTGATCGAAAGGCACGACGGCGTGGTGCTGTTGGCGACGAACCGGCCGGGCAAGCTCGATGGAGCGCTGGCGCGACGGCTGGGGTGGACGTTGGAGTTCCCGCTGCCCGACGCATGGGGGCGGGCGTGCATCTGGCGCGGGCTGCTGCCCGAGACGGTGCCGGTGCGCGGGCGGCTGGACTTCGAGCGCCTGGGCCGCAAGTTCGCCATGGCGGGCGGGCACATTCGCAACGCGGTGTTCAAAGCGGCGTTCCGGGCGGCCAGTCGTGACGATGTCTTGACGATGGCGGACCTGGAGGATGCGGCGCGTGAGGAGATGACGGCGGCGGGGCTGGAGGTCGAGCCGGTGCTGACCTTGAGTTCGGTGGCAGAAGGTTAGGAGTCGGCCGATGCGCACCAAGACCCGCCCGCTGCCTGGCAACCGCAATCGCCTCGTGCTGAAGGGGTTCTCCAACTCCGACGCCGAGAAGCGCTACCGGCTGGGCTGGCCCGACGAGCCCCCGGTGGCGGCGCTGTACCGAGACGGCAGGCAGTGCGGCGGGTGCAGCTTCTACGCACGGTTCGACAGTGACTGGGGGCTGTGCTGCGCAAGTCGCGGCCGGCACTTCACGGAGACGGTATTCGAGCACTTCACCTGCCCCGTCCACCTCGAGGAGGGCTGGGGGAGCCACAGCTTCGGGAACGGCGCGCCCAAATCGACTCAGCGTGCCGACACAAGGAGATGACCATGGCAAGGAAACTGACCGCACGACAAAGGGAAGCGCTGCTCGAGACCTACATCGCAGGCGAGGACGGTTGGACGCCATTCGACGGCGACCGCTGGGACGGCGGCCGCATCGAGGCCACCGCTCGCAAGTTGTGCGCCGACGGCTACCTCGCGGTGTTCGCGGGGACGGCGGGAACTTACGTGATGACGGAGCCGGGCCGGACTCGGCTGGGTCTCGGTCCGGTCGCACCCGTCCACCCCATCCGCAAAGCCATTGGGCAAGCGCTGAGCGAGCTGGGCATGGACCCGGACGGGTGGAAGGTGCTGACCGGCAGGCAGTTGCCTGTCCTGACGCTCGACGCGGGCAAGGCCGACTACCGTGGCTGCCGCTTTGCGCTCGACCCCCGCGAACCCGTCGGCGCCGACATGCGCCGCTTCCTCGGTGCGATGGGCAGCGACCTCGACGACGAGGACACGCGCTGGGAGGCGGTCGCACGGCGGGTCAGCGAGATGGGGTTCCCCGTCTATCCGGAATCGTCGCGCACGGCGGACCTGATCGGATTCTGGCCGCCAGAAGACTAGTTATCGAGTGCTGCCGCCATACGACACGCCCTGTCGCACTCCTGAGGCAAGCTGGGAAATCGCCGGCTGCGGGAACCCAAATGCCACCGATTGCCCTGCCCCACCTTCCGACCCTTGACGCGCCCACCGCCCCCGCTCGCGGTCAACACTTCTACGTCGGTCCGTTTCCGTTCGGCGCGTCGTTCACCGTCACCGCCGTCACCGGGCCGAGCTTCCGCGTCTTGCACCAGGGCCGACAAGTCAGCCATCCGCTTGCCGATTGGCACGTCTGGCTTTGCGCCCGATTTGCAGAGGGCGAAGTCCGCATCGACGGCCATCCGTTGCGCCCACCTGTGCCTGCACCGCTCGCGAACGCCTGGGTCGGTCCCACGTCGGTGCCGGCCGCAACCCTTGCCACCACCCTGCCCGGTTCGACCGGGAATTTGGAGTCCCCCATGGATCTCGCCGCACGTGAAGCCCGATTGCGCAGAGGCGTCAAGGACGTACTCGGCAACTACCGCATCCACCGCAAGGCAGCCGGCCCCGACGGCGCGGTCGCGTTCACGGTCGAGGGCGGCTCGAAACCCTACACCGTCACGGCCCACGTCGACTGGAGCCAGCCGGTCGCCTGCACCTGCCCCGACGGCCAGCACCAGGGCCGCGACGCCGGGGCCTGCAAACACATCGTGGCGGTGCTGCTGTCGCACGACGACCTGCGCTGCCAGTACCTGGACCTGCTGCTGTAACTGCGGTTGCGCAAGGAGCCTTTTCCCATGGCCAAGTTCCCTTCCTCCACCGCCCGCGCCCCCGTACTCGACACCGCCGGCTACGGCTATGACGACGTGTTGCCACTGGTCGAGACCTCGCTGCGCGCCGGTCTGTCCGTGCTGCTGCGGGGCCACCCCGGCGTGGGCAAGTCCGCGCTGGCCAAACAGGTTTCGGAGCGCCTGGGGCTGCCCATGCACGACATTCGCCTGGCGCAACGCGAGCCGGCCGAGCTGTGCGGCGTGCACTTTCCCGACCGCGACAAGCAGGTGCTGGCCCTGTTTGCGCCGCAGTGGGTGCGGGAGGTGTGTGACGCGCCGGGGTTCGTGTTTCTGGACGAGATCAACGCCGCCGTCACGCGTCTGCACCAGGCGGCGGCGTACCAGATTGTGCTCGAGCGGCGCGTGGGGCCGTTTCGCTTCCACCCCGGCACCGTCGTCATGGCGGCGGGGAATCTGGAGGAGGATCAGGCCATTGTCTCGACGCTCTCGTCTGCCCTGAACAACCGCTTCGTGCACTTTCAGCTCAAGGTCGAACCCGAGGCGTGGCTGCGGTGGGGCGAGAGGTCGGGGGTACATCCGGCAGTTCTGGCGTACGTGCACGCGCAAGACCGCATCGCGTCGGGGGTGCTGTACGACAACACGGGCGACGACGCCTTCCCGACCCCGCGCAGCTGGGAGATGGCGAGCCGACTGCTGCTGGCGGCGGGCGACGACGACCGCGCGGGGCGGCGGCTGTGTGCGGCGTGCATCGGGGCGCCGGCGGCCGAGAAGTTCTTTGCGCACCTGCGGATCTACCAGCGTGTCGATGCCAGGGGGATCGTCGAGAAGGGCAAGGCGGTGGACTTCTCGAAAGGCAAAGAGAGCGAGGCGTCGTTCGTCGCCGCGGCTGTCTACGCCATCGCAGACTGGTTGACGGGGGCGGTGGTGGCCGACGGCAAGCTGGTCAACGTGGTCAAGTTCCTGCGGTCGCCTGGGCTGGACGCTGAGTACCAGTTTCTGTTCCTGCGCCGGCTGAAGGCAGCGTCCGACCTGACCGAGCGCCTGAAGGCCCTGCCGGAGTACCGCGAGCTGGCCGCCGAGCTCGTCCACCTGCACACAGGGCTGTACCGATGACCGCGCCGCACTCCGAAGTGGTGGTTGGCGAGGCCGCCCGCATGTCTGCCCTGCGGATGCAGATGCTCGAACTGCACCCGTTCTGGGGCTACCTGTTGCTGCAAGTGCGGCTGGTCCCGGCGTTGGGACTGCCCTGCTTTGCGGCCACCGACTGCCGGCGCCACATCTGGTACAACCCCTTGTGGACCCGGCACTTGAGCTATCCGCAACTGGGCTTCGTGCTGGCCCACGAGGTCGCCCACCACGTGCTCGCATCGCTGGACCGCGCGCGGGGCCGCGACCCGCACCTGTGGAACTGCGCCACCGACTACGCCATCAACCGCATCGTCGCCGGCATGCGCGGGCCCGGCCGAAATCCACAGCCGCTGTATGCCTTTCCCGACGGCACCTATCCCGACCTGGGCCAGGTGCGCTCGCTGTGGAACCCGCGCTACGACGGCCTGACCGCCGAGGCCATCTACGAGCACCTGGCCGCCCACGCCCCACCGACCGTGACCGTGCGCGTGCAGGTCACGCTGCCCCTCGACGCGGGCGGCAGCGGCAGCGGCCCGACGGTGCAGGACCACGGCGGCGGCATCGACATTCACCTGCCAGAAGGGTTGACGGCCGAACAGCGCGAGGAAGTGCTCGACCGCGTGAAGGGGGCGCTCGAGGCCTGGCGTCAGGACGGGCGCCGCGGCGACCTGCCGAGCGGGCTGGAGCGGGCGGTCGATGCGCTGGGGCCGGGACGGGTGCCTTGGCAACGGTTGCTTGCGCGGGTGGTGGGTCAGGCGGTGGCCAAGGACGACTACAGCTTCGCGCAGCCCAATCGCCGCTATTTGCAGGAGGATTTGGTCGTGCCCGGGCTGTACTCGGACGCGGTGGGCGAGGTGATCGTGGCGGTCGATACCTCAGGGTCGATGTCGGCTGCGCAGTTGGGCGTCGTGGCGGCGGAGTTGGCGAGCCTGCACGCGCTGGTGCCCGAGCTGACGGTGCTGGTGGCCGATGCGAAGGTGCAGCAGGTGGTCCGGGCGCATGAGTTGGCGGGCTTCTTGAAGACGCTGCGGTTGCGGGGTGGCGGCGGCACCAGCCACCTGCCGGTGTTCGAGTGGATCTGCGAGCGGCGGTTGCGGCCGGACCTGTTCATCGGGATGACGGATTTGTTTACCGAGTTGCCGAAGAGGCGGCCAGCGTTTCCCGTGCTGTGGCTGGTGCCGCCGAAGCATGGCGTGGCGCCTTGGGGGACGGTGGTTGAGGTGGTGTGAGGGATGTGGGGCGGCTCGTCCGGGTTGGGACAGGCCTCTGGCCTGTCAGGTTTCCCGTGCCCGACGCCCGGGTTGGGACAGGCCTCTGGCCTGTCAGGTGCCCGTTGCCCGGACTCGTCGGGGGCATGGACACCGGCGAGAACCTGACGCGCCAGAGGCCCGTCCCCACCCGGAAGTCGACGTGCCCGCGGCCCGTCGGGAGCCGCCCCCGTGTCTGGTGCCCGATGCCCGGGTCGGGACAGGCCTCTGGCCTGTCAGGTGCCCCATGCCCGGGTCGGGACAGGCCTGGCCCCCGCGACCGTACACGCCAAGCGCCTCGGGGACGGTGTTGGCGGTGGGGCAAGCGTGAGCCACACCCCGTTCGCATCGCATCGAACGGCAAGCGACACCGCCCGTCGCTTGTCGGTCGCAGGATCACGCCGGGAGGTCCCCCGTGGTGCTCGACAGTCGCACGGCAGCGCAGCTCACGCTCCGGCCAGAGGTCCAACAAGGGACCAATTGGCGCGACGGCAAGCTCTACTTCTTCCACCCTGAATTCATCGAGGTCATGCGCGTCTGGCCCGACCCGCGCGCGTGGCGGAAGGACTTTGGCGAGCGCTGGAAGCACGTCCTGTCCGCGCGATTCCACTACGACGGGCACCGGTCGTCCGCAGAGCGCCTGCAGACCGTCATCGCAAGGGTCGCGCACGGACAGCCGACGCCGCCGCACCCCAGGGAGGTGCCTGAGATCCAGTACAACCAGCGCCTGCGACGCCAGATCCCGGACTGGGAGGTCTGGCAGGCCATCCCGCCCCGCGTCGGCGCCCAGCTGTCGGGTCTGGGGGGCCGAGACTGGCACCTGCTGACGCTGCTGGCCCATGTGCCGGCGGCGATCGAGCTGTCCGAGTCCAACCGTGCCGTCGCGTGGATTCTGGCGTCGAGTCGCGATTTTGCGCCGTGTGCCCAGCCGATGCGCCGCGCCCGCTCGTTGGTCGCCCTGCCCCGGCACGAGCTGCTGGGGCGGTTGGGGTGGCCGGCGCGCAAGGCGGTGGTCAAGCTGCTGGGCCGGGTTGACCCGCTGGGGCTGTGGAACGTCCGCCACCTGCTCGAGCTGCGCGACCGCAGCCACGACGAGGACTTCCTGCGCGAGGCCGGTCACCTGCCCGTCATCGGCCCCGATACCCTGCGGCTGCTGGCGGACCCGACCCTGTGCCGGCTGGCCCAGCCGTCGCTGTGGCGCGAGTCGGCGGAGAGGCCCCCGGAATTCCGCAACACGCCCATCGCGGGTTGGCTCGCCCATGCCGTCGAACTGGCCCGGGATCTGCACCGCGACCTGCCGCCCATCGCAAGCGTGCAACAGCTGCGCAGCCTTATCGCCGACCTTTGGCGCGGTCAGGCAGAGTTGGCGGACCGCGGCGGACTGACGCAAGCGGAATTCGGCGGTCCGCCGGTGCCGCAGCCCGAGGGCATGACTTGCGAACCCATCGAAAGCTACCAGCGGCTGCGGCAGGAGAGCGAGCAGATGCACAACTGCATCGCGTCGCCCATGCAGCGTTACGTGCACGCGATCCGGGCCGGGCGGGGGTATGCGTTCCACCTGAGCCATCCGGCGACGGCCACTGTGTTTGTCGAACGCGCGGGCGAGGTGTGGAAGCTTGCGGAGGTGAAAGGGCCGTGCAATTCGCCGGTGCCGGCGTGGTTGGTGGCGCGGTTGCGGGCGTGGGTGGAGGTGGGGGCGAAACTGCCCCTCACGACTCCATAGCGCTCGGTCGCGCGCCCTCGGCCAGCCGCTCCCGCAACCGCCCCATCAACTTCGAAGGATCCTTGCTGGCGATGGTGACCTGGTTGGCCTTCAGCGACTCGAACTCCGGCTTCAGGCTGACTTCCGCCTGACCATCGACCGACCACACCAGGTCCAGCTGCTGCGCCTTGGCGACCGTACGGCACACGGCCTTGCCATCGCGCACGAGCACCCAGGCGTCGCCGTCGCGGCACAGGTCCACACCGGTCTCCTCGCACACCAGCCACAGCGCCCGGTAGTACACGGCGCGCTTGTCCTTGGTGCGGTCCAGCTCGTCCAGGAACGAGCGCACTTCGTCGGGTGCAAACGGCGGCGGCAACGCCACGCGCGCCTCGGCTTCTCGTTGCAGTGAGCCCAGTTCCTGCGACACGCGGGCGGCGACGTGCTCGACCAGGGTCTTCAGGCGCACTTCAGCGCTGATGGCCTGGTCGACCAGCTCGTCGAGTGTCGCGTTCACCTTGGTCTGGGCGCGGCGGATGCTCTCGCGGAACTTGCCGACCTCCGCCGCCGCCTGTTCGAGCTGCTGGAACTCGGCCCGCAGGGTCTCCCACGCCCGCTCGATGTCCTCGCCCCGCAACCGGCGCCCGTCTTGGTGTTCGAACGCCATCAGCGACTTCAGCAGCAGCGCACCCCAGTACAGGCGGTCTCCGTCCAGGCCGGCGTGGGCAACGAACACCGCCAGATAGCCGTCACGGGCCTCGATCTCGATGTCGCGGTGGATGCCGGTGAAGCGGCTGCTGAGCGACACCATCAGGCCGTAGCGCTGCCGTTGTTCCTTGAGGTCGTCGCGGAACTTCTTGAGTTCGGTCGACGGTACATCGTTGGTGTAGAGCTTGACCTCGATGATGGCCTTGTGAACCGCGCCGCCCACGTCGAACTCCGCCAGCACGTCGCCCTGGTGGCCGGTGTCGGACTGCACCGCGAACCGGTCGTTGGGAAAGGCGGCCTGCAGCTGCTGAGCGACGGTCGCCTCGCCCAACTCGCCCAGCCGCTGCGACTTCGACGCGTAGTTCATCATCACGTCGAGCGTGGTCTGGAGCCTGCCCATCGAGTCCGTGACGGGCCGGAACATGCGGCGCATCGCCTCTTCGCTCGAGCCGGCTTCGATCATCGTCAGCACCTGGTGGCCGATGGCGAGCGTGCGTTCCGCTTGGGCGTCGCGGGTTTCGGGAGGGAGGGTGTCGAGCCACAGCACGAGGTCGGGGTGGGTGATTTGCAGGTGGAGGTCGTGGACTTCGGGCATGGGGAGCTCCAAAGGATCAGGGGGTTGGCGAGTGTTGCCGGATGGCAACACTGGGCGTTCAGGCGGCGGTCTGTCGGTCGCGAAGCTGAAACCCGACGCAGGGCTCGAGGGGCGCTGGAGTTGACAAGACTGCATCCACGCGCGCTTTCTGCGGACCGACTCGGCACCAGTCGACGAGTGCCGCAACCTTGTCCTCGGGTCCCTGGAACATGGCCTCTACCGAGCCGTCCAGCGTGTTCCGCACCCAGCCGCGCACGCCGAGTTCGCGTGCCTGCGCCTTGGTAGACTCGCGGAACTTCACTCGTTGGACCTTGCCGGTGATGCGGACAATGCATTGGCTGTCTGGGGGCATCGGGCGTCTCCTTGGCGGCTGGCCGACCCTTGTACGCCCATGACTGCGGCTTTCACGAATTCTGCCTCGCGTTGCGCTGCGGCGCGAGCGGACGGACCGGTCTGACCCCGTTGCCAAGCGCCACCACCAACGCTACCTTCCCCGCGCCGCCCCCCACTTCGCGGCCAAGGAAACCCCATGCCCACCCGCAAATCCGACATCGTCGTTCTCCCGACGGCAGCCGCGCCCGACAGCCAAGGCGACCCCGGCCTGCCCATGAGTCTGGAACTCAGCGACGCCGACGTGGCCAAGGTTGACGCTGCCGTTCGCTGGCTGAATGCCCAAGTCGAAGCGTCGGGTCTCGATCTCGCTGCCGAGGTCAAGCGCTACGTGATCGAGACGTTCTTTGACGGCGACTACGACCGCTTCATCGACCCGAGCCGCAACAAGCCCTTGAGCTTCGCCTCCCTGTGCCAGCGCGAGGACCTGGAGCTGCCGGCCGCGACTTTGTACCGCCTGATCCGCATCGCCCGGCAGGTCGAGGAGCTACCGGGCGACCTGGGCCCGCGCCTGACGGTCCGCCAGCACCGCGCCCTGCTGCCCGTGACCGATCCGGTGCGGAAGGTCGAGCTCGCGCGGCGGGCGGTCGAGGGCGACCTGACGGCCGACAAGCTGGAAGACGCCGTCCGCGAGGTGCAGCCGACCAACAAGACGGGGCGGCCGCCGTTGCCCGTGCTGGTCAAGCAGAACCGCCAGATCCAGCGGCTGCTGGGCGAGTTGCACGAGGCTGGCGACGAGAAGCAGTTGGTCGCGGGGCTGAAGCGCACAGAGCTGGAGGAGCTGGCAGAGGCGCTGCGGACGGGCGAGGCGCGCTTCAAGGAATTGCGCGGGGCTGTGGACCGGGAGTTGAAGCGGGGACGGAAGGTGGATGGTTAGGTTTCGCGGGGTTGGCGAGTGTTGCCGGATGGCAACGGTCGGGCCTGGTGTTGCAGCGGTTCCGTGGTTCGTCTGGCTGAGCTGACGCCAAGGTGGACCCGCGTCCGGATCCGGTAGAGACTCCGCAGCGGAGGTAGTGGCCAATGTTCGAGCGCATTCGACTGAAGAACTTCAAGGCGTGGGGCGAGCAACTCTGGGATCACGGAGTCGAACTCGCACCTGTGACGTTGTTGCTCGGACCCAATTCCGCCGGCAAGACGAGCCTGTTGCAGGTGCCGTTGCTCTTGCAACAGACGTTCTTGTCGCCGGACCGGACGCTGGACCTCAATTTCGGCGGGCAGGCCGAGGATCGCCTGTACCTCGGCGGATACCAGGACGTGGTCTGCGAGCACGACATCACGCGCAACATCGGCATCGGGCTGCGCTTGCGACAAAATGGAAGCCTCTGCGTCGATTACACAGCCGAGTGGCTGCACCGCGCCGACCACGCCGAGTCTCAACTCCTCGAGTACCGCGTCGACGGCAACGACTACGCTGCCGAGCGCCAGTCGAGAGCCGGGTACAAACTGAGGGCACCCGGCTATACCGCGCCCGTGTACGGCAATCGCGAGTTCAGACCCGAACGTTCGGTTGCGTTCTCCGCCGAAGCGGTTGCCGAGCTGGCTGAAGCCAAGCTCCTGACTCAGAGCCAGCAGATCCAGGATGTCGCCCTGAAACTGCGCCGCGCGGTTGCGCAAATCGCCTACCTTGGCCCGCTGCGAGAGCCACCGCGCCGAACCTATTTGTGGGCGGACCAGAACCCCGGCAACTTGGGCGACACGGGGAAACAAGCGGTCATGGCGCTGTTGGCCAGCAAGTACTCGCGACGCAAAGCAGACGACACAGGCGAGTTCGGGCCGGAGTGGCTCGTCGAGCGGACCTCGCACTGGCTCAACCGGCTTGGACTGGCTGAGCGTCTGGAACTCAAACAGCAGGGGCGCTCGCGACACTACGAAGTGCAGGTGCGCCGTGGCGCAAGTGAAGAGGCCAACCTGGTCGACGTAGGTTTCGGCGTGTCGCAGGTGCTGCCGATGATTGTACTCGCGCACTTCGTACCGCGCGGAACGACGATCATCGCAGAGCAGCCAGAGATTCACCTGCACCCGCGCGCCCAGGTCGGCCTCGCGGAGCTGATGGTCGAGGTCGCGATCTCGCGAGACGTGCAGTTCATCGTGGAGACGCACTCGGAACACCTCTTCAGGCGTCTGCAGACGTTGGTCGCCCGCAAGGTCATCACGCCCGCGCAGTGCCGGCTTTACTTCGTCGACCGTGATGAAACGGGCCATCCCCATCTGGACCGGCTGGAGCTCGACGAATTCGGCCGAATCGCCAATTGGCCGGATGGCTTCTTCGGCGACTCGGTGGGCGAGATGGAGCAGCAGATGGCGTTGATGTTCGATCGGATGACGGGGGTGAGTCACGATGGGCAGTGAAGTCGTCGACACCAACGTGCTCATGGTGGCCACAGCCATGGAACAGGGTTGGTCGCGGCCGCGGGTGCCCGTTGATGACCTGGTCGTGATGCAGCGGGTGTTCCGGTGGGTCAAGGCGTTCCGGGAGGATCCATCGCGGCTTCTGGTGATGGACGCGCCACGGCGAACGATCTTGGAGGAGTACAACAAGCCCAAGAACTTGTCGCAGCGTGACTACTACGGTCGCAAGGTCGTGCAGCACAAGTTCGATACGGGGGCCATCCAATTCGTGGACTTGCAGTACTGGGCGAACGGCACCGAGTGGGTTGCGGTCCTGCCCGCCGATGTCGCCGCTCTGTTTCATGATTTGGGGGACCGCAAGATGGTCGCCGCCGCGTTCAATGCCGACGCACCCATCATCAACGCCACCGACGGGGACTGGACCGAGGCCGGGCCGGCCCAGGGTCTGCAGACGCTCGGCGTCGTCGTCACGCAACTGCTGACGCCACTCGAACTCGCGGCGTGCAAGGGCGGCAGGGGCGAAAGATGACCGACTTCATCAAGTTCCCGCACACACCTCACCTCGCCTGGCTCGGCGCCGGCACGCCGCGCGACGACAAGGTGCTGGACGCCGCCGAGCGAGACCGCTTCCTCTCTCACGACCTGGTGATCGAAGAGAAGGTCGACGGCGCCAACCTGGGCATCTCGGTCAGCGTCGACGGCGAGGTGCGCGCGCAGAACCGAGGCGAGTACCTTCGACCGGATGTCGGTGGGCAGTTTGAACGCCTTTGGCCGTGGCTCAAGGCACGCGAAGACGCGCTGTTCGACGCCCTGGGCCAGGGCCTGGTGCTGTACGGCGAGTGGTGTCTTGCCCGCCACTCCGTCGCCTATGCCAGCCTGCCGGATTGGTTCCTCGCGTTCGATGTGTGGGACAAGCAGGCGGGGCGATTCTGGAGCACGCCGCGGCGCAACGAACTGACACGAAGGCTTGGCCTTGCCACCGTGCCGGAGGTCGCACGCGGGCGATTCGACCTGCCGGGGCTTCGCGCGCTGCTTGGGCCGTCGCGGCTGGGTGCGCCAAGCTTGGAGGGCGTGTATCTGCGCGTCGAGGATGGGGACTTCCTGATCGACCGCGCCAAGCTCGTCCGGCCCGAGTTTGTGCAGGCGATTGGCGAGCACTGGTCGCGGGGGGTGTTGCGGCGCAACGAAGTGATTCGTTCCGGCCTGGGATGAGCGGTGCCGAGAGTCGACGCGAGGAAGAGCCATCGACGGAACTTGCGTCGCCGCCGCGTCTGCCCTAGTCTTGCCCTCGTTTCGCGATTCGCGAAATGCGAAAGACGAACGATGTTGAAGCCGCAAGACGTGTACGCCCTCGTCGGTCTCCAGCTCTTGATGCGCCGCGCGGCCGTCGTGACGCTGCCGCAGATCGCCGCGTTCCTGCGACTTTCGACCTCGGAGGTGCACGCGGCCATCGCCCGGCTCCAGGAATCTCAACTGGTCATGGCCGCATCGCCCGAGCTCCGTCGCCCTTCGGCGGCGAACTTCATGGAGTTCGCAGAGCACGGCGTGAAGTACGTCTTTCCGCCCGAGTACGGCCCGCCGGCGCGGGGGTTGCCGACCGGATCCGGGGCAATCCCCGGGCTTGCCAAGACCGCCCAGCCGCTCGTGTGGCCGCTGGAGTCGGCGGATGGCTTTGGTCCCGCCCTTGCGCCCTTGTACCGGACTGTGCCGATGGCAGCTGCGGCCGACCCGGACCTGCACCTGGCGATGGCGGCGCTCG
>JBMOIG010000033.1:0-36590 GCA_049317445.1 Myxococcota bacterium
TGTGATCTTGGAATGCGGGCGGTGTATGGAAGAACACAGGATCGGCCGCAGCGGCCGGTTCCGCAGCCGGGGCAGGCGCTTCCTTCGGTTGACACGCGACGACGGCCAACACGACACCGGCGGTGGCGAAACCCAGAACGAAGCGGTACGAGGCGCGAGCAAAACGCATGGCAGTATCCCCCCTTTGACGCAGTTGAGACGGACGATCCGACCCGGCAACGGCAACAGAGGTGGCCACGGCTGTCAAGTCCGCCGCGGCCTGTTGCGGTCAAGCGCAAATTCGGCTATCTCCGCGCGCCGCTTTGCCGCGCCGCCGCCCTATTGCGTGCCCCCGTGGCCCATTCAATGGAGAACAAGATGAACGTTTCCCGTATGTTCCTCGTCGCCTTGGTCGTCGTGGCCGTCGGCGCCGCGGCCTGCAAGAAAGAAGAGAAGCCCGTCGTTGCCGAGCCGGCGCCTGCCGTCGAGCCCGCCGTCGAAGTCCCCGCCCCGGTCACCGAAACCGCTGCGCCTGCTGAGGTTGCCCCGGTCGCCGCCCCCGCCGAAGCCACCCCCGCCGCGCCCACCGCTGAGGCCAACCCCGCCCTGAAGGATCCCGCGCAGGCGATCGCGCAGGCGCCGGCCACGTTCAAGGCCAAGTTCGACACGACCAAGGGCGCGTTCGTCGTGCTGGTCAACCGCGAGTGGGCCCCGCGCGGCGCCGACCGCTTCTACAACCTCGTCAAGATCGGCTATTTTCAGGACATCGCCGTCTTCCGCGTCGTCTCTGGCTTCATGGCGCAGTTCGGCATCCACGGCGACCCGGCGATCAGCGCGATCTGGCGCGACTCGATTATCCAGGACGACCCGGTCAAGCAGTCGAACAAGCGTGGCCGCCTGACGTTTGCCACCCGCGGCCCCAATAGCCGCAGCAACCAGTTCTTCATCAACCTGGTGGACAACGCCAACCTGGACGGCATGGGCTTTTCGCCCGTCGGTGAGGTCGTCGAGGGCCTGGACATCGTCGACAGCCTCTACAGCGGCTACGGCGAGGGCGCGCCCCAGGGCAACGGTCCCGACCAGATGCGCGTGCAGATGGAAGGCAACGCGTACATGAAGAAGGACTTCCCGCAGCTCGACTACATCAAGACCATCACGATCCTGTAGTCGGCCTTCCCGCCGCTGCCGGAAGTCGCCGCACTGGTGTCGCCGGGCCGGTTCTGTCACCTTGCGCCCGCAACCCCGTTTGGAGGGCTTCGGCGTGCGCATCGTCTTTCTGGCCATCGGCGACGAACTCTTGCGCGGCGAGTCGCGCGAGGGCAACGGCGCAGTCCTGTCCGACCGGCTGGGCGCGCGTGGTGTGCGGTTGGACCAAATCCGGGTCCTTCGCGACGACTTCGAGACAATCGCAAGTGCGCTTCAGGACTTGTGCCGCACGCCGACGCTCATCGTCGTCAGCGGTGGTCTGGGTCCCACCGACGACGACTTCACGCGTGCCGCCGTGGCGCGCGCGGTGGGGGTCGAGGTCGTGCGGGACGAGTCCGTCCTCGATGGCCTGCGGGCGTGGTACCAGGCGCGCGGGCGGACGATGGCAGAAGCGAATCACCGGCAGGCGGACTTTCCGCAAGGTGCCGAGGTGTTGGCGAATCTGCACGGCACCGCGCCGGGCTTCACGCTGGTCCACGGCGCGGCGCGCATCGCGTGTCTGCCGGGCGTGCCGCGCGAGTTCGCGGCCATGCTGGACGACCACCTGGACGATCTGCTGCAACGAAGCGGGGTTGCGACCTTGCACCGCCACGAGGCGACGTTTCGTCTGTTCGGCATCCCTGAGAGTGACTTGCAGGTGCTGTTGTCGCGGTTGCCGCATTGGTCCGCCGCCACCATGCGTTCGCTGCCCAGCTGGCCAGAGATTCGTTTGATGCTGGCCCCTCGTGGCGACTCTGAGGCCTTCGCAACCCTGCTGACACATGTGCGCGGGGCTTTGGGCACGCGGATTTACAGCGAGCGTCGCGAAGACACCCACGCTGCAGCGACGCTGCGTGCCCTTGTCGTGCGAGGGGCGACACTGGCGGTGGCGGAGTCCTGCACTGGTGGGCTGATCGGCCACCTGCTGACCGAGGTCCCGGGCGCCAGCGCGACGTTGCTGGTCGACACAGTGACCTATGCGGATGATGCCAAACGGGAATTTCTTGGCGTTGCGGCAGGCACCTTGGAAACGCACGGCGCCGTCAGCGAGCAAACCGCCCGCGAGATGGCAGAAGGCGTGCGGAACCGAAGTGGCGCGACCGTGGCCGTCGCCACCACAGGCATTGCCGGACCCGCGGGAGGGACGGACGCCAAGCCAGTCGGCACCGTCTTCGTCGCCGTGGCGGGTCCGGATGGAACGGTGGTGCGGGGCGTGCGTTACGTGGGGATCGACCGCAGCCGCTTCAAGCTGTCGGTGGCGCACTTGGCGCTGGCAGAGCTGCGGTCGTGGGCTCTGCGGCAAGGGTAGGGCTGGCTACCAATCCTGCCCCAAGTACTCGACTTCCAGATAGGAATCCTGATTCCAGCCAACCGTAGACCCGTACAGGCGCAAGTTGAAGTACTCCCCAGCGCCCAAGTACTCGATGCGGCTGCCCGTGTCGTGCGTGACGGCGGTGCCCGTGTAGCGGTTGTCATAGCCATACGCGAGCGCGGCGCCGTTCTTGTACATGTACCAGTAGGTCAGGTAACCCGACCCGGCCTGATTGAAGCTGAAGCGGTAGTAGCCCGGAATCTTGGCGGTAATGCGCCCAACGGTGTTCACGGTCGAGGTGGCGCTGTTGGTTGCTTCGATGGTCAGATAGTCGGCTGCTGTGTTGCGGATCTCTGAGTTGAGGCAGTAGTAGAACACGCCGGCAGCAGCGTTTGTCCCGCAGCGCCCTTGGTAGATGACCGGCCGGGGCAGGGCGGCCACCCAATTCGCACCGTTGCACGCCTGCAGACCGGAGGTGGCGGCCCAGCGCAGGGTTCCCTTGTTGCCTGCCAAGCACGTGGTCGGGGTGCCGAGGGTCAGTCCTCCCGTCGCCTGCACCAGACCGGTGGACTCGACGCCGCCGGCTGCCGTCACCTTGCCCGTCAGCGTGCTGGTCCCATCGACGATGAGGGCGCCGGCCACGGAGATCTTTTTGCTCGATAGCGTCTGGACGTCGACCGACCACGAGGTAATTGCGCCGTCGGTTCCGTTGTTGAAGTAGTCGTTGTCGATCACCTTCAAGTACCACTTGCCCTTGGGGTTCTTGCCAACCCAAGTCGTCAGGTCACCGGACACGGCTTTGGTCGGATCGGGATAGGAAGTCTTCAGCACGGTGCCGGTGCCGGTCTTGGCGTGCAGGACGTACTCTACCGAATTGGGGTCGATGATCGACACGACGAGTGTGCCGATCTTGGAGTTCGTGAGGTTGACCGACACGCCCAGTTTCTGCGCGACGCCGATGTCGGGGAAGTCGAGCACGTCCGAGATGCCCACCGGGTTGTGGTCGGGGATGGGCACAGCGGCCTTGCCTGCGACCGAGTCGACGTACTGGTTCTTCAGCAGGCCGTTACTGATCTCGTCGATGCCATCGGCGGGCAGGGCGGCAGGGTCCATCGCCTTGACGCAGTCGTAGGTCCCGTCGGCAAGGAAACCCTTGATGACGAGCCCAGTTCCGCAGGATGCGCCCACTTTGGGCAGCACCGGTGCATTGGCCAGGTCGGCGTACGCGCCGGTGGTGGCGACCTTGGCGTACGCGGGCGCTCCTACCAGGTCGGCATACGCACCCGTCGTCGCGATGTCGGCCAGTGAGGCGGACTTGACGTAGGCCGAGAGGTCTGGACCGCCGGTCAGGTCGGCATACGCACCGGAGAACGCTACCTTGGCGAGGGCCGCTGCCTTGGCATAGGGCTCGAGCAGCGCAGCAGAAACCTGACCGGGACCGATGCAGCCGGAACAGTCCAGCCCCTCGGCCAGCGTCGCCCGCACGGCAAAGAACGAACCCGCCAGAGGGCGGCGGGGCAGCTCCGGGTCGTTGCCGACCTTCAGACCAATCCACAGATTGCCAGTGATCTTGGCGCTGTCGAACGGGACCTTGGACCCCAGCACGTGGTTGAAGGCACCGTTCTTGACCGTGAGGACGACCGGTCCCTCGGCCCAAGTCGGGTCGATGGCCGTTTCTGTCGCGTAGACCGCGAACGTGACGGCGTAGTCACCATCGGCCACGGGGCCGCCGCCAACAGACGACAGAATGCCCTCGATCTGCGTGTTGGCCGGCACGGATGCAGTCGCGACGCTTGCGAAGAGCAGTACCCACAAGCCGAAGAGAGAGGAGGCGAGCATCGTGTGGATGGTGGGCTTTCTCATGGCAGTCCTCGTCTGGGAGACCGTGGGCTTGCCGATGCGAAGAATGATGAAGGCGGCACGCCGATTTCGACCGTAACGGGCGATGTGGCAGGCGGGCAAGCGGCGCGATGCTATTGGTTGCAAACGCAAAGGAATGGATGGGTAGTCTATGGTGGTAGGATGTGAAATGATGAGCAATTGTGAGTGTGAAGAAGTGTGAAGCGCGGTGAAGTGGCAGACCTGCGCGATCGTGCCAGCCCCAGATTCCGTGAAAGGCCTCGGCACCCCAAGGAACTGCATCGAACGCCCGCGTTCTCTTGAGACTCAGCAATCGCGGCGTTATGGTCCGCTCCCCCAAGGAACTGGCGCGAGGCGTGTCCGGGAGGAACCTCATCCTTCCGCGCGCGCGGTTCCGGAGACTAACCATGCGGCTTCGAAAAGTGTGCCTTCTGGTTTTGGTGTGGCTGGCATCGTCGTGCGTTCGTCCGCTGCCCACTGAGGACCAGTTTACGTCTGCGGACGGCGTCGTGACCGATGCGACGCTTGATTCCGTCGCTGAGACCACCGTCGACGTCGCTGCGGACCTGCCCGACGCCGACACTTCGTTGCCAGACCAGCAGGTCGACCCCGACGTGGATGTGCCTGACCTGCCTGACCTCACGGACGCTGACGTCGACACGCAACCTCCGGTCGACGTGCCGGACGTGCCGGATACCGTTGCTGACGTGCAGCCCGACTTGGGCCCTGATACCGCAGACGTGGACGTGGTCGATGCCACCGACGCGGGTGGAGGTACCGCGCCTGGCTGCAAGAAGACCGCGGAGTGTCTGGGCTTGTGGACGCCTGCGTCGCTGGGCCCGTGCCGCGCGGGTGCGTGCATCGCCGGGCAGTGCCAGCTGTATTCGATTGAAGAAACCAAACCATGCGAGGACGGCGACCCATGCTCGCTCGACACGTTCTGCACCAAGGGCGACTGCTCTGGCGGCACCACGCTCGCATGCGACGACACCAACCCTTGCACCGACGACGCGTGCGTGCCGATGGTGGGCTGCGTCTTCACTGCGAACGTGGTGCCTTGCAACGATGGCGACGCGTGCACGGTGGCCGACACCTGCGCCGCCACCGTTTGCAAGGGCACGCCCAAGGTCTGCGACGACGCGAACGTGTGCACGCAGGACACCTGCCTGGCGTCGGGCGAGTGCGGGACGGCGGGAATCCCCGGAGTCTGTTCTGACGGAAACGCCTGCACTTTGAACGACTTCTGCCAGAATGCCGCCTGCCAGGCCGGCACCGACAAGTCCTGCGACGATGGCCTCCTGTGCACCGCGGACAGTTGCGTTCCCGAGACCGGCGCCTGTGTCGCCACCGCCAACCAAGTTCCTTGTGACGACGGCAACGCTTGCACCCTGAGCGACACCTGCGGCCAGTCCGCGTGCCAGCCGGGCGCTGAGTCCAAGGCGTGTGGTGACGCCAACTCGTGCACGGACGATTCGTGTGACCCCAAGCTGGGTTGTGTGACCGTGCCGAACCAGCTGCCTTGCGACGACGCCAGCCAGTGCACCAGCGACGACACCTGCGCGGCAGGGGTGTGCGCGGGCAAGGCCGTGACGTGCGCGGACGACAAGGTGTGCACCAACGAGTCGTGCAACCCACTGACAGGTTGTGTGTTTCCGTTCAACACCGCCCCGTGTGACGACGGCAGCGTGTGCACCAAAGACGACGTGTGTGGCGGCGGCGTCTGCAAGGGCGTGGACGTCCCATGCACGGACGGCAACGCGTGCACCGACGACCTTTGCTTCCCCGCCGGCGGGTGCCTGTTCGTGAACACCACGAACGCGTGCAACGACGGCAAGGCGTGTACGGTGAGCGACGTGTGCAGCAACGGCGTGTGCGCCGGCAAGGCCGTGGTCTGCAACGACAACAACTTGTGCACCAACGACGCGTGCAGTCCCGCGACCGGCGCCTGCGTCTTCACGCCCAACGGCGTCGCCTGCGACGACAAGAATGCTTGCACCATCAACGATGCGTGCTCCGGCGTCGTCTGCACCGGAACCGCGAAGAACTGCAACGACACCAACCCGTGCACCACCGACAGTTGCAACGTGACGACCGGATGCGCGAATCAGGTCGTGGCCAACGGGACCTTGTGCTACGGCATCGACTACTACTGCTGGAACGGCGGCTGCTACTGGTTCGGTGGTTGACGTCCCGCTCGTACCGGGCCGTACGGCACAGGCGCTTCGACCGAACAGACGCGGTTGTCGGATTCTTCCACACCATGTAGAAAGTTCCGACATGTGGAGGGAACCCACCATGTCGCGCGATCCGCTTGCTGCCACCACGCTTGACCTCGAGGTTCTCGACCGCATCGGCGGTGGAGGCGGCGGCACCGTCTGGTCTGCGCGCCTGCGGGGCGAGAGGGACGCACGCTTCGTCGTCAAGGTCCCTGAACCCGGTCAGGAATCCGCGCTGCGGACCGAGTGGCTGGCGCTGTACGACGTGCCCTCGCCGCTGCTGCCGCAACCGGTCGCGTGGCAGGACGCCTACGGGTCCGAGCCGCCTCGCTTGGTCATGCTACGGCGCCCCGGTGTGCCGCAGGACCAGGCGTTGAGCGACGCTCCGGTGGCCTTGGTGCGCGAGGTGGTGCGGCAGATCCTGCGTGGACTCGCGGCATTGCACGCGGCCGGCTTGGTCCATGGCGACCTGCATCCCGGCAACATCCTGCTGGACGTCTCGGCAGAGGGCGCGGCAGTCTCCCTGCTGGACTTGGGGCTGGTGCAGCGACCGGGGACGACGGTACGCGGTCCCGGGCGATTGGCGTTTGCGGCGCCCGACCGGCTGCGCGGCAAGCCCGCTGACCCTCGCGACGACCTGTTTTCGCTGGCGATGTCGGTCTGGTGCAGCTGGGGGCTGCCTGCGCCGTACCCCGACTACCCCGCGCTGCTGCCCGAGTCGGGTGGGCGCCCGGGCGTGCCTGCGCTGAAGGGGCCCGACGCAACCGAGAAGCGTCAGGTCTTGGCTGTGCTGGCGACGTGGCTGACGGCCGACCGCGACCATCGGCCCGACGGTGCCGAGCCCGCGCTGCGTCAGTGGTGCGCGCTGCCCGGCGGTGACGCTGTGGAAGCTCAGGCCTTGGCTCAGGATCTCGAGGCGCTGGCACGGCGACCTTGGCGGTGGCGTCTGGCAGACGGTGTGCCGAGGGTTCAGGCGGGGCAGACGCTGTGGCTGGTGGGACCGCGCGGGTCGGGGCGAAGTGGGGCGCTGGCGGGACTGGTCGAGCAAGCGCGTGACACGGGTCGACGGGGCGTCTACTTGCAGGGGGGCGCGGCCCTGGAAGGCGATGCGCCGGGGTTGGCGGCGGACTCGGGCGCGCTGGGCGACCAGACGGGCGCGGCCGTGGCGCGATTGCGGCGGCAGTTTCACAAGCTGCGGGAGCAACTGGGACCCGACGTCGTGCTGGCTGTCGCCGGGCTGGAGGCGTTGCCTCACGCCTGGCAGCAGGCGCTGGTTGGACATGACGAGGCGGAAGACACGAGGCACCTTGCCGCACTTGTGGTGGCGGCGCTGGACCTGCCGGTGGGCGCTGCCGGGACGGCGTGGTGGCTGCCCCTGGCGACCGTGAACGAGGTGGCAGCGGTGCTGCAGGCCGCGTGCGGCGGACGGACCTGGGACGCGGCGGTGCTGAAGCGGTTGCTGGCGGCGACGGGCGGCCTGCGTTCTGGATTGCTGGACCAGGCGGCGGCCTTGCTGCACGCGGGTGCCGTGCGGACGTTTGCCGATCGCATCGAGCCCGCGGGGACCGACGCGGACGTCGAACAGACGCTGCACGACGCGATGAAGCGGCGTCAGCACTTCGAGCTGCCGGTGGGCGACGACGTGGTCGTGCTGGGACATCTGCTGGTCGCGGGGCGCTGCGTGCCGGGCGAGCAGGGTGTCCAGAGTCTGCAAGATCCCAAGGCGTTCGGCAGATTGGCGCTGGTCCGTCAGGATGCCGGCGGCGCGTGGACGCTGGCGGGCGAGGGGGCGCGGCGATTTCTGCTGGAGCACTTGCCTCCCAAGGCGGTGTCGCACGCGGCACTCGTGCGGGCGAGCGCGCTGCAGACGCTGGATCCCGACGAGGCGGTGCGGTGCGAGGTGCTTGCGGCCGAATGGGGCGGGCCCTGTCGGCCAGTCGGTGCGACGGTCGTGCCCGTGCTGCAGCGCCTGCTGGGACGCGGCGAAGCGCAGCGCGCAGTCGAGATGGCCAACGGGTGGCGCGAGGCGAAGGGCGACGAGGACGACGTCGAAGCGAGTGCTGTGCTGGCGGCGTTGCTGCGGGCTCGGGTCGCGCTTGGGCAGTTCACCCACGTTGACGAAGACTTGGAGCGAGCCACCGCAGCCCAGCGGCGCGACCCGGAAGTGCTGCTGGCGACCGCAGAGGGGGCATTCCGCCGCGGCGACTATCCCAAGTGTCGGGAGCTGGCAGAGCAGCTGCTGTCCATGGGCGACCTTGGCGGCGGCGGGTCCACGCGCGGACGTGCGCGGATTTGGCGTGCCTTTGCGGCCACGTGGCAGGGCGACCGGGCGGCGGCAGCTCAGGCGGTCGAGCAGGGGCGTGCAGAGGCGACGGCCGACTCGCCCAAGTCTTTGCCTCTGTTCGATTATCTGGCGGCGCTGGGCCTGTACTACGCAGGTGACCTGGACGCGGCCGATGCGGGTTTCGCGCAGCTGGTCGACGGCGATGACCCGACCCTGCAAGCGGCGGCGACGGGCGGCCGGGGGCTGGTGGCGCATCGACGCGGACAGCTGGGGCAGGCGAGGGAACACTATGATCGCGCTCGGCATTTGGCTGAGCAGGCGGGCGACCGTCCGAGGGCGCTGAACATGGGCATGAACGCGGCGGTGCTGGACCACGAAGCGGGCGATCCCGGTCGGGCGCTGGAAGGCTATGACCGGGTGGTGACGTCGGCGCAGCAGCTGGGCAACACGGGAGCCCTGTCACGCGCGCTGAACAACCGCGGGAATTTGCTGGCACTGTTGGGCTGCGACGAGCGGGCGGCGGCGGATCTGGCGGCGGCGTTGGAGGCCCTGCAGCAGGCAGGCAACGCGTACCTGGAGGGCAACGTGCGCTGTGTGCTGGCCGAGCTGGACCGGCGGCGCGGGCACCTGACGTCGGCGGCAGCGCATCTGGACCGGGCGGAGCAGACCCTGCGGGACGCGGGCGCACAGAGCGAGCTGCTGGAGATCCAGTTGGAGCGCGGGTACTTGCATCTGGCCCACGACGAGCCCGAGCGGGCACGCGAGCTGGCGGTCCAGGTCGGCGATGAGGCGGCGAGTCTGCACAGCCCCGAGCTGCAGGCGCGGGCGCTGGGTCTGCTGGCGGCGGTGCAGGTCGACGGTCGCGTGGCGGGTGCCCAGGCGGTGCCGGTGGCGACGGCGCTGGCCGAAGCGCGCGAAACGCTGGCGGCGGCGCGGCAATTAGCCCCTGCTTCCAAGCCCTTACTTCAAGTCGCGCTGGCGGCTGAGCACGCACGCGTGCTGGCTTGGGGCGGCGATCTGGCAGGCGCAAGGACCGTGGCGCGCGACCAGCTGGCTAGGCTGGACCGCATGGGTGCAACGCTGGCCGCGACGGAGCGGCTGGGCTTCGAGCGGGCGGCGGCTCACGCGCAAATGCGCATGATGCTGAGGCTGTTGGCGGGGTTGCCCGAGTTCACGGGCGGTGCGTCGTTGGCGGCGGCCAGTGGCTCCAGTGCGGCGCTGCAGGCGGTGTTGGCCATCAACCGGCGGCTGGGGACAGAGCGCGATCTGGGCCACCTGCTGGAGATCGTGATGGATGCCGCGGTGTTGCTGACCGGGGCGGAGCGCGGGTTCCTGCTGCTGGACGACGCGGCAGAGACCGAGAGTGACGCTCCGTCGAGCGGCAAGCCCGGCAAGCCTGAGCTGCGGGTGGCCATCGCCCGCAACCTGGACCGCGAGAACCTGCGCAAGCCGGCGCACAAGCTGAGTCAATCCATCGCGTTGCGCGTATTCAATTCCGGCGACCGGGTGCTGTCGACCGACGCGCAGGCCGACGAGCGTTTTGCGGACCAGGCAAGTATCCACGCGGGCAGCCTGCGGTCGATCCTGTGCGTGCCGTTGGGCTGGCAGGGGCGCACCATCGGCGTGCTGTACGTCGACAATCGCTTTACTTCCGGCGCCTTTACCCAAGACCACGCAGGGGTGCTCGAGGCCTTGGCAGACCAAGCGGCCATCGCCATCCAGTCGGCGCGGTTGATTGCCCATGAGCGCGCCACCGCCGAAGCCCTGGCACGCAGCCGTGCCGAGGTCGAGCAGCTGAACGCCCAGCTGCGGGTGCAGTTGGCCGACGTCGCGAGTGCTCTGGACGACGCCCGCGAGGACCTTGCCGCCCAGCGTGCGGAGCTGGCCCGTCGCAGCGACTACTCGCAGATTCGTGGCGAAAGTCCCCGCATGTACAAGCTGTTCCAGCTGATGGACCGCGTACGCGACCACGACTTCCCCGTGCTGATTCTGGGCGAGAGCGGGACGGGCAAAGAGCTGGTCGCCCGCGCGATCCACTTCACCGGCAAGCGCAAGCGCGGGCCGTTCGTCGCGGTGAACTGCGGCGCGCTGCCAAGTAACCTTTTGGAATCCGAGCTGTTTGGTCACGTCCGGGGCTCGTTTACCGGTGCGACCGTCGACCGCCGCGGTCTGTTCGAGTCGGCGCACTGCGGGACGTTGCTGCTGGACGAGGTCGGCGACATGCCGCTCGACATGCAGGTCAAGCTGCTGCGCGTGTTGCAGACCGGCGAGATCCAGCGCGTGGGCGACTCGTCGGTGCGCAAGGTCGACGTGCGCGTCGTGGCGGCGACGCACCGCAATTTGGCCCTGATGGTCGAGGCGGGTACGTTCCGGGAAGACCTGATGTATCGCTTGCGAGTCGTGGAACTGGAGGTGCCGGCCCTGCGCGAGCGGGTCGAGGACCTGCCCCTGCTGGTCGAGCATTTTCTGGCTGAGAATCGCAAGGCGCACGTGGGGCAGGTCGAGCGAGTCTCTGCCGCCGCGCTGTCCCGCCTGCGCCAGCACCCGTGGCCGGGCAACGTGCGGCAGCTGGAAACGCTGTTGAAGTCCGCGTGTCTGTTCGCCAATGGCACCACCCTGGACGTCGCGGACGTGGAACCGCTGCTGACCCGCGAGCGGGCGACGCCGACCGAGGCTCCGAACCCGCAGGATCCCGGCGTGTTGCCGCACGGTTGGCTGATGACGGCGAGCTTGGAAGAGATCGAGTCGGCGGTGATCCGCGCCCGCGTCGCAGCCCTGGGTGGCAACAAGCGGCAGGCGGCCGAGAGCCTCGGCATCGACCGCAGCACCCTCTACAACCGCCTGCGCGGCAACACGGTGTCCTGACATGGCCCAAACGCCCGCGCGTCCCATCCCGTTTGGCGACTATCTGTTGTTGCAGCGCATTGGCGTGGGCGGCACGGCTGAGATCTTCCGCGCTGTGCGGCGGGGCAGGCGACCCGGCGACCCAGACGTGGCGTTGAAGCGGATGCTGCCACCGCTGGCAGAGGACCCGTCGCTGGTCCAGTTGTTCCTGCGTGAGATCGGGGCCTTGGACCGCATCGACCACCCGGCGGTGGTGCGCCTGCTGGACCACGGTGAGAGCAACGGGCTGCCGTTTCTGGTGATGCCGCTGCTGGACGGCGCCAGCCTGCGCCGGGTGCTGGTGCCCGACCCGCAGGACGACGCGCCGGTGCAACCGCTGCCGGTGCCGGTGGCCCTGGGGGTGGCGGGGCGCATGGCAGAGGGGTTGGCCGCAGCGCACCGCGAGGGCATCGTCCACCGCGACGTGTCGCCCGCCAACGTGCAGTGCACGGCGCAAGGTCTTGTCCACCTGCTGGATTTTGGCATCGCGCGGGTTGCGGGCATGGCGCAGACGACGCATGGGCAAGGGTTGCGGGGCAAGTGGGCCTACCTGTCGCCCGAGCAGATCGCCGGGGGGCCCATCGACGGCCGCAGCGACCTGTTTGCGCTGGGTTCGGTGCTGGTCGAGATGCTGACGGGGCGCCCGCCGTTTGCCGGCACGGACCGCCACGACACGCTGGGGCGTATCCAGGCGGCGCGGTTTGAGCCGGTGCCGGGACTGCCCCACGCGGTGGCCGACGAGCTGAACACTTTGCTGCAAGCGTTGTTGCGCCATGCCGCGTTGGACCGACCGGCGAATGGCGACCACGTGGCGGCGGTGTTGGGACGCATGGTGCCGGGCGACGACTGGCGCCAGACGCTGACCGAGCGGGTGCGCGCGGTGCCCGTGCCGACACAGCGAAGCTGGATGGACGCGGCAGAGCTGCGGGGCGAGCAGGTCACGGACCCGGCCATGGACGACGTGACGCAGGTTCGGGACGAGGGGAGTTCATGAAGTGGCTTGAGCTTGCCGCTGGTTATGCCTGCAATTGCAGATGCATCGGATGTCAAGCGTGCAGTGCTGCTTCAACGGACCAGATGGCGCCCGCGGACGTGCTGGCTTGGCTGCAGCGGGGGCGACGGCAGGGGGCAGACCACCTTTGGCTCGGCGGCGGCGAGCCGACGCTGCGACGCGACTTTCTGGCGACCCTGCGCGCCGCGCGGCAGCTGGGATACCAGCGCATCAAGGTTCAGACCAACGGCATGCTGTTTGCCTATCCGGCCTTTGCGCAGAAGGCGGTTGCCGCGGGCGTGACCGAGGTCAACCTGCTGTTGAGGACGCTGGACCCTTCGCTGCATGACGAATTGCACCAGACACCGGGGGCCCATGCCGCAATGCGGGCGGGGCTGCAGGCGCTGCAGGCGACCAACGTGCGGCTGGAAGGGGACGTGCTGCTGACCACGTCGACGTTTCGCGAGCTGCCGACGCTGGTGGAGGCGTATGCGCGCGAAGGTCTTCGGCATTTCAACCTGTGGTTGTTCTCGGCCTACGAGGGCGGCGATGCGGTACGCGACCTGGTGCCGCGGCTGGCCGACCTGACGCCGGTGTTGCGGCAGGCGCGGGCGGCGGCAGATCGAGAGGGCGTGACGCTTTGCACCCTGCACACTCCGCCTTGCACGACGCCGCCGGAACTGTGGGACGGGCTGTTCGACGCGGCGGGCATGGCGTTGGTGGTGGTGCAGCCGGACGGTCGGGCGTTTGCGATGGAGACGTCGGCTTACGAGCAGGGCGTTTATGCGGGCGTTTGCGAGGGGTGCGCGGCCCGGGGCGCTTGTCGTGGGTTGCGGCGTGATTACGTGGCGATCCATGGGGATCGCGAAGCTATCGCATTAAGTCGTGCCGACGTCGCCGGGCGAGACTTGGTCGGGCGGACGCTGTAGCCGGCAGGGCCGCTTGCGCTGCGGTCAAGCCGTCCCGGTCCCCTGCTCGACGGGACCCGGAATTCGCCCTAGACTCGCGGCCCCTCATGAGTCTGCCCTCCTCTCCATCGCCCGCGTCCGCCCCTCCGCCCTTCGGCGGACCCGTCGTGGTCGACCTGCCGCTGCCATGGCCGCCCAGCCGTCATCTGGGGCGCGCCGACGTGTCGGGGACGTGGTCGTGGCTGGGTGAAAAGCAGCGTCTGCACGGCGAGATGACGTGGGGCCCACAGGCTGAGGGGCTGCCGCTGCATGTCCACGGCGGTCTGGTGGCCGCGCTGTGCGACGAGGCGATGGGCTGGACCTGCTGGATGGCCGGTTGGGTGGCGGCGGGCGCGCGGGTGTCGACCGACTTCCGGGTGGCGCAGCACGTCGGCGACACGGTGACGATCGAGGCGTGGGTCGAGGCCGTCGCGGGCCGAAAGCTGAGTCTGCGGGCTGAGGTGACCAAGGCCGGGCGCGTGTGCGCCAGCGCTGAAGGGCTGTTCGTGGCGATTGTGCCGCCCGACTGGTCGGTGTTCGCGGGCTGGCCGGCGCTTGACCGGTTCGACAGCATCCGGGGCCCAGCGTGAACACGGTGTTTCCCAGCGAGCCCTTGTCCGAAACTCAGGCTCGCACTATCCTGTTTCAGAACTTTCTGAAAGATGAGAAGACGCCCGCACCCATGATGCCCGACCCGCCAAGAAACTACCGACTGGAGGCCGAGTTGCTCGCCGCGGATGCGATGGGCGACATCATCGAGCACTGGGGTTTCCGCAAGTGTCTGGGTCGCATCTGGACCGTGCTGTTTCTGGCTGGCGAGCCGCTGCCGGCCGCCGTCATCGGCGAGCGCCTGCAGATGAGCGCGGGTGGCGTCAACACGGCCATGCATGAACTGCAGCGCTGGGCCGTCGTCAAGCGCGTGTGGAAGCCTGGAGAACGCAAGGACTACTTTGAGGCCGAGACCGACTTCTGGCGCATGATCTCCAAGGTCTTCGAGCAGCGGGAGAAGCTGCTGGGCGAGTCCGTGCTGGGTCGGCTGCAGCGCGCTCAGGCCCTGTTGGATCAGGCACCCCGCGGTTCAGTTCCCCAAGTCACGCGCGACCGATTGCGCCGACTGCTGGCCTTCATCCTCCTCGCCAAGACCACGCTGGACGCCTTCATCGCGTCACGTCGCGTCGATCTGACCGGCTTCGGCGACCTCGTCCGCTTTCCCCTGGAGGGCCTGCGTCGCCTCAAGGAGCACCCGTGAGCACCCTTTCTTTTCCCGTCGAGCACTCGCGGCGCGCCGACCTGCCGGTCGATCCGCGTCCGGCGCCGCTCCGGTCGACTGCGGCGGGTCAGGACCCGCTGGAGCTGATCGACAAGCTTGAGGTCATTCGTCAGGAAATGGCGGATGACATTGCAGTGATAGAGTCGCTGCTGACGGGCATCGCGCACGGCCGTTCGGTGGCGCATCAAAGCGCACGCCACCTGCTGGCGGCCGAAGGGAAGCGCCTGCGTCCGATGTGCGTCGCGCTGGCCTCGCGCATCGGCACCGGCTTTGGCGAGAACGCGCGCAAGGTCGCCGCGGCCGTCGAATTGGTGCACAACGCCACACTGCTGCACGACGACGTGGTGGACCTCGGCGAGCTTCGGCGTGGCACCCCGACGGCCCGCATGATTTGGGGCAACGCGGCGTCGATTTACGGTGGCGACCTGTTGCTGGTGGAAGCGCTCGAGTTGATTCGTGAAACGGGTCTGGTCGATCTGATCGACCATGTCCTCAGCGTGATCCGCCAGATGGTTGTCGCAGAGGCCTTGCAGCTGGGGCGGCGCGGCAAGGTCGATGCCGACGAGGCCACGTACTTTGCCGTCATCGAAGGCAAAACGGCGGCGCTGTTCCGCGCTGCGCTGTTCTCCGGCGCGCGGGCTGGCGGTGTCGACGAGCAGGTGGCGCGTGCGCTTGAGGCGTACGGGCAGGACTTGGGCCTTGCGTTCCAAATCGTCGATGACGTGCTGGACATCGCCGGCGATCCAGCGGTGACGGGCAAGGCGCTGTTTACCGACCTGCGGGAAGGCAAGATGACGTATCCGCTTTTGCTGGCCCTGGCGCGCGACCCGGCGCTGCGGCCGTTGCTGGAGGGGATTGCCGCGAATTTGGACGTGCCGGTCGACACCGAGACGGCCCGCGCGGTGCAGCGTTCGGTGCTGCAGACCCATGCCGTCGAGGACTCGCTGGCCCGCGCGCGGGCGTATGCTGAGTCCGCCGTTGCCCAACTGGACGCGGTGCCGGCGTGCTGGGCCAAGGAAGCGCTGGAGACTGTGGCCTGGGCGTCGCTCGCCCGCAGCAAGTGAGCGTCTGATGATCGTTACGGTTCAAAACAGGCAGCAAGTCGCTGAAGTGCAGCGGGAATTGACCGCACGCGGTCTTTGGATCGCCTCGGTAGAGGACGCGCCCGGCGGCGAGTCGCATCTGGTGATCGCGCCCTTCAGCGCCGTTGTGGACCCGGACGAGCTGCGCCGCATTCCCGGTGTGTCGGCCGTCGCCTTGCCCAAGTCCGCGTGGCCGCTGGTGCGAGCGATGGGGCCCTCGTTGAATGTGGCCGGCGTGGTGCTGTCGTCACGGCAGCCGCTGGTGTTCGCCGGGCCGTGCAGCGTCGAGTCGCAGGACCACATCGACAGCGTCGCCGCGCGTCTGGCCGGGATGGGCGTTGCGTTTCTGCGGGGGGGCGCCTTCAAGCCGCGCACGTCACCGTATTCGTTCCAAGGTCACGGCGCACGGGCGCTTGACTGGTTGCGGCAGGCGGCGGACCGCCACGGGCTGCGGGTCGTCACGGAAGTGATGAGTGAGGCCGACGCCGAGGCCGTGGCAGAGCACGCCGACGTGATGCAGATCGGTTCCCGAAACATGCAGAACTTCGCGCTGTTGCGGGCAGTCGGCAAGACCGGACGACCGGTGCTGTTGAAGCGGGGCATGGCGGCGCGCATCGACGAGTGGTTGCTTGCGGGCGAGTACCTGCTGTCGGCCGGCTGCCAGGGCGTCGTTTTTTGCGAGCGCGGCGTGCGGGGCTTTGACGACTCGACCCGCAATCTGCTGGATCTGGGTGCAGTGGCCTTGCTTTCGCATGGCGAGCGGCTGCCCGTCGTGGTGGACCCCTCGCACGCGACCGGCCGCCGCGACCTGATTGCGCCGCTGGTGCGCGCTGCGGTGGGCGCTGGAGCCGCAGCGGTGATGGTTGAGGTTCATGACGCGCCGGGGCAGGCGTTGAGTGACGGTGCGCAGGCGCTGTCGACCGCCGAACTGGAGTCGCTGATGCAGGAATTGCGCTTGGGGCGCGAGCCCTTGCCATCCGTCGACCCAGAGGCCACGGCACATGCCTGATCGCTGGCTGCACCTGTTCGATCAGGTTGCCCGGACGGTGCGACCCAACGACCTCGTGTCGGTGACGGTCGGCTGCGACCGGGGGCCGGACGGACTGTTGGCAGGCGACGGCGAGTGTGGCGCGTTCCTGCCCAGTGGCGGCGGGTTGCGACTGATCTGGCGCGGGGCGACCGTCCACGTGACGGCGTCCGGGGACCGACGATTCGTCCATGTGCGGCAGGCGGCTCAGGAATTGCTCACGCGCATGGCCGACTTGCGTGAACCCGGGCTAGAGGGGTTGCCTGGGCCGGTGTTGGTCGGCGGCGTTGCCTTTCGCCCCGCCGCGCAGCGGGATGCGACCTGGGCGGCGTTTGGCGACGGCAGCTTCACTTTGCCGCGCTGGGTGTGGGGGCAGGCGGACGGTCGCTCGTTCGTGCGCCTGACGCTGGTGGCCGGTGAGCTGCACGACCCCAACGAGGCGCGCACACTGGCGCTGGAGGCCGCGCAAATCGGCCAACACGCGAATCTGGAAACGAATCCCTACGCATGCGCCCATCAGGACGCCGACGCCGACTCGACGCGCTGGGGTGAAACGGTGCACGTCGCTCTGGAAGCGATGACCGCCGGGCAGCTGGACAAGGTTGTGCTGGCGCGGGAAGCGACCGTGCGCCTGGACCGCCCTCTGGACCCAGATGGCGTGGTGCGGCGGCTGGCGGCGGTAGAGCGCGATGCCACCGTCTTTGCTTTCCAGAGGCAAGGCAAGACGTTCCTGGGGGCGACGCCGGAGCTGCTGGTGCGTCGCACGGGCCGTCAGGTCACCAGCGAGGCGTTGGCGGGGACCGCTGCCGACGCAGCGCCCCAGTCGACGCTGCAGGGCGACAAGATCGAGCGGGAGCACGGATGGGTGCGCGAGGCCGTGCGCGAGGCGCTGGGGCCCCTGTGCGACACCTTGCACATCGACGAGCAGCCGACTGTGCGCGAGCTGCACGGCCTGCGCCACCTGCGCTCGCGGGTTCAGGGGACACTGGCGGCCGACGTACACGTGCTGGATCTGGTCGAGCGACTGCATCCAACGCCTGCGACCTGCGGCACACCACGGCAAGCGGCGCTGGCTTTCCTCAAGGCGCACGAGGGCTTTGACCGCGGCTGGTATGCCGGTGCCGTGGGTTGGTTCGACGCGAAGGGCGACGGGTGCTTCGTGGTCGCACTGCGATGTGGGTTGGTCGAGGCCGACCGGGTGCGGCTGTACGCAGGCGCGGGTCTGGTCCGTGGCTCTGACGCGCAGGCCGAGTGGACCGAGACCCGGTGGAAGCTGCAGCCGATGTTGCGTGCGCTCGGAGGGACGGCATGAGCTGGCCCGACCTCCAAACCGCCAACGCGCGCCTGTTTCTCGCGTCGCTTGCGCGTTGCGGCGTGCGGCACTTGGTGCTCAGCCCCGGCGCGAGGTCGATGCCGCTGGCGCTGGCGGCGGGGGCCGAGCCCGGTTTGCAGGTGCATCCGGTCCTTGACGAGCGCGACGCCGCGTTCTTTGCCCTCGGGCTGGTGCGGGCGACGGGTGTTCCTGCAGCGATCCTCTGTACTTCTGGTACAGCGCTGGGTCACTGGCTGCCGGCCGTGCTGGAGGCTCATGAGGCGCGCTTGCCGCTGGTGCTGCTGTCGGCCGACCGGCCGTGGGAACTGCAACAGGCCGGGACCTCGCAGACGCTGACGCAGCTGCCGATGTTCCAGCCGTATGTCCGTGCGGTGCTTGAAGTGGGCGAGGCCGATGCCTTGACGCCGGCCTTTGGTGCTGTTGCGCGGGTGGCGGCGCAGGCAGTGGCTTTGGCGCAGTCGCCGGAACCGGGGCCCGTGCACGTCAACCTCCGGTTTCGCAAGCCGTTGGAGCCACGCGACTCGGCGGATGCCCCTGCGTGGGGTCCGGCGTGGCGGCGGGCGATGGCGATGGCCCCGACGCGGCATTTTGCAGCGGGCACGACGGGTTGCGAGGCCCCGGCGGCGTGGCTCGCCGAGCAGGCGCGGGCGTGTCGGCGGGTGCTGGTGGTGGCTGGGCCGTCGGTGGGTCCGGCGGTTGACGGGCTGAGCGAGGCGCTCACGCGGCTCCATGCGGCGACGGGCTGGCCGGTGCTGGTCGAAGGCGCAAGCGGCGCGCGCTGGACGGGAACGGGAGCCGACGCGTTTCTGGGTGGATTCGAGGGGTTCTTGCGCGATGCGTCGCGACGGCCGCCTCGTCCCGAGCTGGTGCTGCAGCTGGGCATGACGCCCGTGACCCAAGCGCTGGCGGCCTGGACGGGTACGACGGTGACGAGGGTGCGGGTCCACGTCGCGCCGCACGGCTGGTACGACCCGCAGGGCCGCGCCGATGCGATGGTCCACGCCCAGCCTGTCGAATTCGCAAACGCGCTGGCTGAGTTGCTGGAGCCGACCGGCGTTCGCGGTCGCCGTGATGAGGCATGGGGGGCCGAGTTGTGGCGGCTGGAGTCGTCGGTCCGCGAGGCGGCGCGGCAGGGCACGACCGACGCCTGGCACGACGGCACGGTGGCGCGGGCGCTGCTGGAGTCCCTGCCCGCGGGCGCGCAGCTGTGCGTGGGCAATAGCATGGCGGTCCGCGATCTGGACACCTGGAGTCCGCCGGCCAACCACGGCGTCACTGTGCTGCATCAGCGCGGCGTGGCCGGTATCGACGGCCTGGTGTCCGGTGCAGCAGGCGCGTGTCTGGGCGCCGACCGGCCGACGGCCCTGCTGCTGGGCGACCTGGCGGCGCAGCACGACCTGGGCGGCTTCGCGAGCCTGCGCAACTTGGCACAGCCCTTGGTGATCGTCGTCACGAACAACCACGGCGGCCGCATCTTTGCCGAGCTGCCGGTGGGGCGCGTCCCCGAGCTGGCCGAGACGGTCGAGCGGCACCTGATCACCCCGCAGCATCTGGACTTCCAGCACGTGGCCGCCGCGTTCGACTTGCCGTTTGCGCGGGTGACGGATGGGCCGAATTTGGCGGAGGTGCTGCGCGAAGCGTGGCAGCGGCCGGGCGCGACGTTGGTCGAGGCCGTCGTGGCCGCCGATGCGGGGCGCGAGGCACGCGGGGCGATGGGCGTCGCTGTGGCGGGTCAGGCCGCGCTGGGGGGGGCCGGGCGTCCGAAGGCAACCCACCATTCAAATGGTGGGCTATCCCATGGGAAGCCCGCCTTCGCGGGCTCAGCAGCGGGCTCAGAAGTCAGCAACGCCCCCACCCTCGTCCTCCTGCACGGGTTTCTGTGCCTGCCCAGCGCCTGGCACGGGGTACTCGACGCGTTGAACTGGCCGGGACCCGTCGTGATTCCGACGCTGCCTGGCCACGGCGGGGTCCATCCGGATTCGCACGAGTCGTTTGCGCAGGCCATCGACCGACTTGCGGCCACGCTGCCGGAATCTCCCTTTGTTCTGGTGGGTTACTCGATGGGTGCGCGGGTGGCGCTGGGCCTTTTGGCGCGTCATCCGCAGCGCGTGCGGTCGGCCGTGCTGGTCGGCGTGAACCCCGGCTTCGGTCCGCAGCAGACGGCAGAGCGAGAGGCCAGAATGCAGCACGAGCTGGCCCAGACCACGGCGATCCGGCGCGACGGTTTGGCCGATTTCGTTGCCGATTGGCAGCGCCTGCCGCTGTTTGCTTCGCAGGCTCGGCTGCCCACCGCCGTGTTGGACGCGCAGCGCCGCGTGCGAATGGGACACGATGACGACGGAATCGCCAGCTCTCTCGGAACGTTGGGGTTGGGCACCATGCCCGACTTCGCGCGATCGCTGGCCGTTACCGGGCCGCCGGTATGGCTGCTGACCGGGGCGCTGGACGAGAAGTTCACCCGGATCGGAGCCGAATTGCAGGCATTGAACCCCGACCGCCTCCACCATCGCGTGGTTCCCGATGCGGGCCACAACTTGCTGCTCGAAGCCCCGGCCGAAGTCGCCGCCGAGGTGCTGCGGGCCACCAACGCAACCGTTCAGGAGTGACCGCATGACCGTGCAGTGGCAGAAGATCGAGATGGGATTCGAGGACGTGCGCTACGAGAAGGACGGCGACGGCATCGCACGCATCACCATCTGCCGCCCTGAGGTCCGCAACGCCTTCCGCCCCCGCACCGTGATGGAGCTGAGCAAGGCGTTTGTGGACGCGCGAGAAGACGGCGACGTCGGCGTGGTGATCCTGACGGGCGAAGGCCCCGACGCGTTTTGCTCCGGCGGCGACCAGCGCGTGCGCGGCGACGGTGGCTACGTGGGTGCAGACGGCATTCCCAGACTGAACGTATTGGACTTGCAGCGTCAGATCAGGACCTTGCCCAAGCCCGTCATTGCGGCGGTTGCCGGCTATGCGATTGGCGGTGGCCATGTGCTGCACCTGCTCTGCGACCTGACGATTGCCGCCGACAACGCGAAGTTCGGCCAGACCGGCCCGAAGGTGGGCAGCTTCGACGGCGGCTACGGCGCCAGCTACATGGCGCGCATCGTGGGGCAGAAGAAGGCTCGCGAGATCTGGTTCCTGTGCCGACAGTACGACGCCAAGCAGGCGTTGGAGATGGGTCTCGTCAACACCGTGGTGCCGTTGGCAGATCTTGAGACGGAGACGGTGAAGTGGTGCCGCGAGATTCTGCAGCACAGCCCCACGGCGCTGCGTTTCCTGAAAGCGGCACTGAACGCGGATTGCGACGGTCAGGCGGGTCTGCAGGAACTGGCGGGCAGCGCGACGTTGCTGTTCTACCAGTCGGAAGAGGGCAAGGAAGGCAAGCAGGCGTTTCTGGAGAAGCGCAAGCCGGACTTCAAGAAGTTCAAGCGGTTTCCGTAGGCGCGATCCAGAACAACGTCCTCACGACGCGTCACCGAACTACTTGGTGCAGCGGACGTAGTACCCCTTGTCCTTGCCGCCGACCGTGACCTCTCCGTTTGCGAAATCCACGCGCCAGCCCTCCTGGTTGTCGCCGGCGCGCGACGTGTCGGTCCAGAAACGCTGGGCCGCGGTGCCGGGGAACGCCGTGACGTTGACTAGCGCGCCCGGCGGTGCGAGGGAGTAGTCTACAATCCCTTGAAGTTCATTGGCTTTCGGGACTCGCCAGCCACCACCGGCCACCGCCAGAGTTGAGCAGTAACCCTTGGCCTGCGACCAGTTCTGGTTGTTGCCCGGAACCAGCTGCCACGTCTGATTCGTCCACTTGTCCATGACCGCGGTCTGGTTCGCCGCGGCGACGTAGCGCGGAGTCACCGTCGTGTCGAAAGACCCTCTGACACACCGGGAGTAGATCTTGTCGGCCTTCTGCCGGGCATTGGTTTCGCCGGTCTGCGACGACAAAGTCCAAGCGGAGCCGGAGTTTCCCGCCACCGCGTTCCAGGTCCAGTACGAACCACCGGGACTGCCCGCAAAGGCCGCTGCCAGAGCCGGGTTGACCTTGGCCCAGTCGATCAGCGTGGCCAACTCGTGCACGGTCGGCAGCCGCCAATCGCCGTAGATGCCGTTGACCAGCTTGTCGCAGTCCCATTGGGCAGAGGTCCAGTCCTGATTCTGGGCGACGTTGATCATCCAAGTCAGCTTTGTTTGCGAGTCGTAGAACTTGCCTGCGTCGTTCACGAACGTGCTCGGGCTCTCGGCCCTGGGTCCCCAGATCGGCCCCATCGCACCGCAGACGTTCTTCTTCTGGCCGCCGACGTCGACGGCAATCGTGACCGTGCCTTCAGGGCAGCCCGCGACCACGCACTGGCCGCTCTTGCACTGAAAGCCGTTGCCGGCCGGGCAGGGCGTCCCGTCGGCGACGGGCGTGAAGGCGCACTGGCCGACCGCGCACGCGTCGGTCGTGCAGGTGTTGGCGTCGTCGCAGCTCTGGTCGACCCAAGTGCCGTCGCCCTGACAAGTCGAGACGAGGTCGCCGGTGCACTTGGTCGCATTCGGCTGGCAGTTCAGGCACTTGTTGTTGGCGCACACTTGACCGACGTCGCACGGTGTCAGGTCCCAGCCGTTCTGCGCCGCGTTGCAGGTGCCCAGTTGGCCGCTCTGGCAAGACACCACGCCCACCGCGCATGTGAGGGCCACGCACTTGCCGACGTCGCAGGTCTGGCCCAGCGTGGCGCAATCCTGCCCCAGGTTCCAGCCCGACCCGGTCACGTTGCACTCTGCCAAGACCTTGCCCTCGCAACCGACGACGCCGGGCTTGCAGGACAGCGCGACACACGCGCCGGATTGGCACATTTGGCCCGATTTCGAGCAGTCCTCTCCCGCGATCCACGCGGTGCCACTGGCGTTGCAGGTCGAGGTGAACAAGCCGTTGCAGGCCAGCGTCCCCGGCTCACACACCGTGGGCAGGCACTTGCCACTCGCGCAGACCTCACCCTGTGGGCACGCCTGCAGGTTCCACCCTGTGCCGTCCGCCTTGCACGTGCCGACCTTGCCTGCCTGACACTGCACCGCATTGGGAGCGCACACCTTCGCCACGCACGCCCCGTTGACGCACGCCTTGCCTTGCAAGCCGCAGTCGCTCGTCTGCTCCTGATGGGTGCCCATCGGACTGCACGTTTGCGCGACGGCGCCGTTGCAGCTCTGGGTGCCCGGCTGGCACACGATCGGCTCGCAGTGGGTGACCTCGCACAACTGGCCGCCCGTGCACGCTTTCTTGGCGTAGCCGGAACCGTCTGCCTTGCAGGTCGCCTCATTGTCAGAGTCCGCACACAGCGCCGCACCCGGCTGGCACTGCGTCGGCACGCACGCGCCGCTGAGGCAGGTCCGCGATTCGCCTGCACTACCTGGCTTGCTGCAGTCGTCGGTAGGTTGAAAGGCGGCGCCGGTCGGGTCGCACTGAACCACCTGCTGATCCAGACACTTGGCCTCTCCCGGGGGACAAGCCGTTGCCGGTTTGCACGCGCCGTCCGCACAAATCTGGTTGCCGGGGCAGGCGACAGGTGCGCCCAACACGGTCCCGTCGCCGTTGCACGTCTGCACGGCCTTGCCCGTGGCGTCGCACACCGTCGCGTTGGGGGCACACGCCTGCGACCCGCACACGCCGCCGAAGCAGGTTTGCCCGTTGCCGCACGGCGTGGTCGTCCAGCCGCTGCCGTTGGCCGCGCAGGCGCGCTTCGTCTTGCCGTCGACGCACATTGCCGCGCCGGCCAGGCACGCGTCGGGCACGCACAGGGTCTCGAAGCAGTGGTCCAGGTCGTTGCAGTCTTCGTCTCCCGTGCACGCGACGCACAGGCCAGCCACCTTGTCGCAGATCAGGTTGTTGCTGCAGTCCTTGCTGCTGGCGCACGCCGTCGGCGCGTCCAGGCAGGTCTTGGCCTTGCACGACTGGCCGGGGGCGCAGTCGGTGTCTTCCAGGCAGGCGACGCAGACCCCTTGGGCGGTGTCGCAGATCTTGCCCTGGTCCAGGCACTGCTTGTCCGAGGTGCAGCCGGTCTGGCCCACGCACGCCTGGTCGACGCACAAGTCCAGCTTGCCGGGGCAGTCGGCCGACACCAGGCAGGGCACGCAAGCTCCCGTCGCGGGGTCGCAAACGCCCTGTCCGGCGCAGTCGTCGCGCGTCTGGCAGGTGGTCGCGGTCGCGTCGTCGGGGATGTCGAGGGCAGACGTGTCGGTGCCGGCGTCTGACTCGAGCAGTACGGGCGGGTCTTGCGCCGGGTCGCTGCCGCACGCGGCAAGCAGGGCGACGAGCACCGGTGAGAGTCGCAGCACAAGGCCGATGCGTTTCATGGTCGTCCAGACGGGGGAAGACGTCGCGCGCCGGACACCCCCCACGAGGCCGACGCGAGGCACCCGGGAAGGCTAGACTTTGCGCGGGGGTACGGCAAGCGGGGGCGGGTCGGGCGGGTGGCCGGCTACTTCACGCAGCGGTAGGCGAATTTGCTTCCCTTGCTGGGAGCATTGACCTCGCCCCAAGCGAAGTGGATCTCCCACCCACCCTGTGCGCTCAGCTCGTTGGCCGTCCAATACTCGGTCTTCGCCGTGTCGGGAAACGTCACGGTGTCGACGTACGGCATCTACTGCGTTTCGTAGTCCAGCAGCCCATGCAACTCGCGGACCTGAGGCACACGGAAGCCGTGGCCTGCGCAGTGGACCTTGCCCTCGTACCACGTCAGCGCGGTCGCCGTGGTCGCGCGGTTCCATACGAGACCGGTCCAGGCGTCGGTGGCGGTCTTGCCGTCGCCGCTGACGGCAAAGCGCGGCCACTTCGTGGTGTCGAACGACCCTCGAACGCACCGCGCCGCCTGCAAGCTCGTCTTGGCCTTGTCGTGGACGCCGCCGGCGGAAAAGTAGACGGTCCAGACATTGTCCAGCGTTCCGACCCGAGGGTTCACCGTCCAGTACATCGCGCTGGAAGACGTGGTCGGGAAGTAGGTCTTGTCGATCGAGGGTCCGATCTTGGCCCAGTCGACCAGCGACGCCAACTCGTACACCGTCGGCAGCCGCCAGTCCTTCTGCCCGGCGATGTCGAGCGAGTCGCAAGCGTCGCGTGACGTCTGCCAGCTCGCGTTCATGAAGTGGTCCTTCTGCCACGTCAGACCGGTCTGCGCGTCTGCGACGGTGCCGTTGCCCTTGTCGCTGAAGGTGTTGGGACTCTCGGCCCGCTGGCCCCAGATCGGTCCCATCGCGCCGCACGTCTGGACCTTTTGCCCGTCGACGTCGACCAGAATCGTCACGGTTCCCTTGGGGCAGTCCGGGGTTGCGCACTTGCCGGACTTGCACTTCCAGCCGTTGCCGACCGGACACGGCGTGCCGTCTGCGACTGCAGAGAACTTGCACTGTCCAAAGCCCGAGCACGCCTCTGTCGTGCACGTGTTGCCGTCGTCGCACACCGCAAGCGCCAAGGACCCGTCGTTCTGGCAGGTGGCCACCATGTCGCCGCTGCAGCTGGTCGCGCCCGGGACACAATTCATGCACTTGCCGCCAGAGCAGACCTGATTCACCGGGCACGCCGCAAGGTCCCAGCCGCTCTGCGCAGCGTTGCAGCTGGCCAGCTGGCCGTTCTGGCACGTCAACGCGTCTACGGAACACGCGACGGCCACGCACTTGCCCGCGTCGCACGTCTGGCCCTGTGCGCCGCAGTCGAGGCCCAGCGTCACGCCGGTTCCCTGGGCGTTGCACAACGCCAGCACCTTGCCCTTGCACCCGATCGTGCCCGCCTGACACGAGACGGCGAGGCACGCGCCATCGACGCACGTCTCGCCCTTCTTGCCGCAGTCATCCATCGCCACCCACGCCGAGCCGGTGCCGTTGCAGGCCGAGGCGATGGCGCCGTTGCAGCCCAGCGTCTCGGGTTCGCACACCTTGGCCGTGCACTTGCCCGACGCGCACACTTGGTCGATCGGGCACGCCTGCAGCGTCCAGCCAGTGCCATCGGCTTTGCAGGTTCCGACGCTGCCCGCCTGACACTGCAGCGTGCCGGGCGCGCACACCTTGGCCAAGCAGATGCCGTTCTGGCACACCTTGTTGGTCAGGGCGCAATCGGCGGTGACGGTGGATGTCGTGCCAGCGGCGCTGCACTTCATGGCGACAGTGGTCTCACACGTCGCGGCGCCCGCGGTGCAGACGACCGGTCGGCACGCATTGTTTTCGCAGGCCTTGTTGGGGCCGCACGCGGACTTCTCGAAGCCTTGGCCGTCGGCCTTGCAGGTGGCCAGCGTCTCGGTATCGGCGCACGTCATCGCGCCCGCAGCGCACGACACGGGGACGCAAGCGCCACCCAGACACGTCTGAGGCTTGCCATCCTTGTCGGGCTGGGTGCAGTCGGCGACGGCTTGCAGTGCAGTGCCGGCGGCGTTGCACGCGACGACCTTTTGGCCCTGACACGACTTTGCAGCAGGTTCGCACACTTGGACGACGTTGCACTGGCCGTTCTTGCACACCTGGTCGACGGGACACGCAACGGGAGCCCCCTGCTCGGTGCCGGTGGCGTTGCACGTCTGGGTCGCCTTGCCGCTTGCATCACACACGGACGTGCCGGGGACGCAGATGGTGGACTTGCACGCACCGTCGACGCACGAGGTGCCGTCGCCACACGCCTGCTCAGTCCAGCCGCTGCCGTTGTCGGAACAGACCTTGCGGGTCGAGGGGTTGGCGCACGCAACGGCCCCTGCCTGACACACGTCGGGCACGCAGACCGTCTCGAGGCAGTGCTGCAGCGGGTCGCAGTCGTCGTCACCGACACACTCGACGCAGAAGCCGGCCAGCTTGTCGCAGATCAGGCCGTCGGCGCATTCCTTGCTGCTGGCGCACTTGGGCGGTGGGGCGACGCAAGTCTTGGCCTTGCAGATCTTTTCGTCCACGCAGTCGACGTCGGCCAGGCACATCACGCAAACGCCTTGGTCCAGGTCGCACACCATGTCCTGCGAGGCGCACTGCTTGTCCGACACGCACGGTGTTTGCGGTACGCATTGCTTGGCGATGCACAGGTCCTGGTCGCCGGGGCAGTCGTCGGACGTCAGGCAGGGCACGCAGGCGCCCGTCTCGAGGTCGCAGACCCCTTGTCCGGCGCAGGCTTCGTTGCCCTGGCAGGGACCGGGGTCGGTGTCGTCCAGGCCGTCCAGGTCGCCTGCCGGTGCATCGGTGTCCGCTGAAGTGCCGACAGGCTCGATGACACCGTCAGTGCCGCACGCCGCCAGCAGCAGCAACGTCAGGAAAGATCCGTAAAGGGCGATTCTCATGGGTGTATCTCAGCGCAGGGGGCCACGGTGTTCGTCTCGAGGGGGGAAGAGCGCCGAACCACCGCAAGGCTATGTCTTTCCGCCGGGTGGAACAAGCAGGAACACGGGCTGAGCTTGCGGGTCAACGCGCGCTGTCCTTGACCCCACCCCGCAAACTCCCTAGCTTCCGTGGCCGCTGGCGCCCGTCGCCGCGCGGAAAGCCCCCATGACGTCTGACACTCTCCGCCTGCCCGCTCCCGGTTCTTTGGGCGCTTGGGTGCTGGCCGCCCGCCCCAAGACGCTGCCGGTCGGCGTGGCGCCGGTGCTGCTGGGCATGGCGGTCGCGTATGCCGCCGGTGGCTTCTCGGCGGGACCGGCGCTTGCGGCGCTGGCGGGCGCGGTCCTGATCCAGATCGGCACCAATTTCGCCAATGACCTGTTCGACTTCCGCAAGGGCGCCGACACGGCAGCGCGCATCGGTCCGGTCCGCGCGGCTGCTGCCGGTCTGCTGACGCCCGCGCAGGTGCGCAACGGCACCGTCGCCGCATTCGGTCTCGCCACTTTGGTCGGCCTCTACCTGGTGTATGCGGGCGGCTGGCCCATCGTCGCCATCGGCATTGCCTCCATTTTGTGCGGCGTTGCATACACCGGCGGTCCGTATCCGCTGGGCTGGAACGGTCTGGGCGACCTGTTCGTGTTCGTGTTCTTCGGCCCCGTCGCGGTCGCCGGCACCGTCTGGGTGCAGCTGCACGGGCTGCCGAACGCAGGGGGCACCTCGCTGCTGGTCAAGCTGGCGGCGCTGCCCAACGCGGTGTGGTTTGCGTCGCTGCCCGTGGGCGCGCTGGCCACCGCCGTGCTGATCGTCAACAACGTCAGGGATCTGCCCACCGACGCGGCGGTCGGCAAGCGCACGCTGGCGGTCCGGTTCGGTCGCCGCTTCGGCGTGGTTGAGTACGGGGCGATGTTGGGCTTGGCAGCGGGCGCACCGGTCGCGCTTTGGTCGTCGGCGTTCATCCCCGGTGCGTGGTTTGACTCGTCCGGCTTCCTGTTGCTGCCGCTGCTGACGATCCCGTGGGGGGGCAGGCTGTTGCAGACGCTCGCGCGGTCGACCGATGGCCCGACGTTGAACGACACGCTGGCGTCCACCGCCAAGCTGGGCGTCGTGCACGCCGCGCTGTTCGCCATCGGCATTGCCGTGCAGGCGAGGTGAACCGCCCGCAACGCCCAAGGAAGCTCGCGTGACCCGTCTGACCGCCACCCTGCAGCGCTCGTGGGCCGACTCGCACCCCTCGTATCGGCGCGAGTGCCTGCTGCTGACCCTGCGCGACGACCAAGGGCGCGAGGGCGTCGGCGAGGCCGCACCGCTGACCGGCGACCCCCGCGAGACACTCGACGCGGACGAGGCGGCCCTGCGCAACGCCGTGCAGCGCCTGGGCAAGCTGCGGGCACCGGGCAAGACGCTACGGACGCTGCGGCCGTTTCTGGACCGGTTCGACGACCTGCTGCAGGACCTGCCGGCGGCGCGGTTTGCCTTGGAGGGCGCACTGCTGGACCTGACGGCGCGGGCTACCGGGCGCTCAGTGGCGCGGTTGCTAAGGGGTTTTGACTCGGACCGCGTCATCGAGGTCAACGGCCTGCAGGCGCTGGACCAGGACCTGACCGACACGCGGCGGTTGGGGCTGCGGACCGTCAAGATCAAGGTCGGGCGCAGGGACTTTCAGAGTGAGCTTGAGGGGTTGCGGCGGCTGGCGCGGGCGCTGGGCCCCGAGGTGATGCTGCGGTTGGACGTCAACGGCGCGTGGTCCCTGCAAGACGCGCCCGGGCATTTGCAGGCGCTGGCAGACGCGGGGCTGGCCATCGCCTATGTGGAACAGCCCGTGCCGCCTGCGGATCTGCCGCTGTTGCCGCGCGGGCCCGTGCCGGTGTTCGCCGACGAGTCGATGCAGGACGACGACGCGGTCGAGCGGATCATGGAGGGGCGCACCGGTTGCGCTGGCGTGGTGGTCAAGCCGACGCGGCTGGGCTTGCTGGGCGCGTGGGAGCAGGGCATGGCCGCGCTGGCGACCGGTCTGGAGGTGACCGTCACGCACGCCTTCGAAAGTCCCGTGGCCATTCGGCTTTGCTGCGAGGTGGCGTTGGCGCTGCCGCGGACGCTGGCGTGCGGTCTGCTGCCCGACCCCAGCCGACTGGAGGCTCTGGCGCCGCTGCTGCCGCACTTGCACATGACGCAGCCGCCGGTGGTTGTCCGATCCCGACCGTCGGATGCTTGACGACGCCGCGACCGTTACCCCGCCCGAGCCATCGCCTGCAAGTACGCCGCCCGCGTGGTCTCGGCCAGCGCCCGCGCGTCGTCCGCGCCCAGCCCAGCGGTCGAGATTTCGGGCAGGACCTCAACGCGCACGGTGCCGCGGCTGCACGAACGACGTCCCCTTGGCCACAAGGTCGCGGCGCCGTGGAAGACCATGGGCACGACGGGAACGCCGGCGCCGATGGCCAGATGGAACGCCCCCATCTTGAACGGTCCCAGCTCGCCGGACTTCGAGCGCGTGCCTTCGGGGGCCATCACCGCCGACAACCGCTCGCGCCGCAACCGCTGTCCGTTCCGCTCGAGCACCGCCGTCGTCTGCGCGCGATTCTTGCGGTCGATCGGGATGACGTTGAGCACCCAGATCGCCTGGCCGATCAGCGGCACGCGCAGCAGCTCGCGCTTGACGACCGTCACGCCGCCCTCGGGCATTAGCGCGGCGCCGATGAACAGGTCGAGCGTCGACGAATGGTTGAACGTCAGGACCCGCGCGCACCGCTGGCGCAGGGTTGCCTGCGTCGCCGCGTCGAGTTCGAGTCGCACGCCGGCGATGGCCAGGCCCGCCTTGCCGAAGCCGCGCATCATGGCCGAGCCGAGCGTGTCTTTGCGCCGGCCCAGCGTAACGGCGCCGACGAGGAGAATTGCGGGGATCCAGACGCACATGAAGACCCAGCCCGCGCAGAACTGCCAGCAGGTATGAAAGAACCTTGGCATGACGTCCTCGCGCGCCGGCCGCAAGGGCGGCCCGGGCCGAGCGTAGGGCGTGCGCGTCGGGAGGGCAAACGGGCCGTGGCCGAAGCCCTTGGTCCTCGATGCCGCGCCCCTGGGTGCGCCGAGCCAGCCGTCGGGGCGGTCGGGGGGACCGCCGGCCCTGCGACGGAACGGACCGACCAGACAGGCTGCAAGGCTGGCGCAGTCGCCAGCCAGTCGCCATACTTCCGCACCGTTCGCGACGACCGACAACCCCGCCCCGGACCCACCAGCCCATGCCCGAGAACACGCAGAAGCGACCGGAAGAAAGGACGCCTCGGCGTACGGTGGTCCCGTGACGCCGTCGCGCTGGACACCCGCCCCTGACGACCGCCTGTCGCCCCGGCTGGCCCTGGCCGAGCTCGGCGTCGCGCATCGGCCGGCCTTGGCAACCGCAGATGCCGACTGGACCTTTGCGCAGCTGCACACGCAGGCAGAGGCGCTGGCGTTGCGGCTGGGTCTGGACGCGCTGCCCGTCGCCGCCCGCGTCGCCTTCGCCGCCCCCAACACGCCGCAGAGCGTGGCGCTGCTGTGGGCGCTGCTGGACCGCGGGCTGTGCGCCATTCCCCTGCATCCCCGCTGGACCGATGCCGAACGCGCCGTGCGCCTGACCCACGTGACACCGCACCTGACCCTCGACGCCGCGCTCGACGTCGTGGGCCGCGACCCGCAAGCGCCCGACTCGCCTTGGGATGCTGCGGCGTTGATGTTCACCTCAGGCACGTCGGGAAGGCCCAAGGCCGCGATCCTGACCCGCCGCAACCTGCAAGCCGCCGCACACGCGAGTGCGGTGCATCTGGGGACGGCGGACGACGACGCGTGGCTGCTGGCGATGCCGCTGGCGCACGTGGGCGGGCTGTCGATCGTCACGCGGATGCTGGCCGACCGGCGCAAGGTCGCGCTGCTGCCCAGGTTCGACGTGACGGCGGTGCTGGAACAGGTGGCGGCGGGGCGGGTGACACTGCTGTCGGTGGTGCCGGCGATGCTGCACGATCTGCTTGCGGCGGATACGGGCAACCTGCTGTCCCGGCTGCGGATCCTGCTGGTCGGTGGCGACCGCTGTCCGCCCCGGTTGTTGGCAGAGGCTTGGGCACGCGGGTGGCCGGCGCTGCCGACGTACGGACTGACGGAAACCTGTGCGCAAGCGGCGACGGCGCGGCCCCAGGACCCGTCTGGCGGCGCGTGTGCCTTGCCCGGGGTCGAATTGGCGGTGCTCGACGACGCCGGGCTGCCGGTGGCGACGGGCGAGACGGGAGAGGTGGCGGTGCGCGGTCCCAGCCTATGCGCGGGCTACTGGGCGCAGCGCGAATCCCACGTCGATGCAAGGGGTTTCTTCCATACGGGTGATGTGGGACTGTTGGACGGGGCCGGGCGGCTGACGGTCGTCGGCAGGCGGTCGGACCGGCTGATCTCGGGCGGCGAGAACGTTGCCCCCGCTGAGGTCGAGGCCGTGTTGCGTGCGTGTCCGGGCGTGGCGGACGCCGCGGTGGTGGGCGTGCCCGACGAGCGGTGGGGCGAGGTCGTGGCGGCGCTGGTGGTGGCCATGCCGGGGACGCAGCTGGATTTCCAGACGGTGGCGGCGCACATCGCGGACCGGCTGGCCGTGCACGCGAGGCCGCGAAAATGGGCCCAAGCGTTGGAATTGCCGCGGAACTCGGGCGGCAAGGTCGATCGGGGGGCGGTGCGGCGGTGTTTCGGGTAGGCCATGCGGCTGTCGGGACGGGTGGACACCGCCGCGTGACACCTTGACCTTCCCCCCGCGCCGAACGATGGTGCCGACCCGGAGGTTCCCCCCATGCGCTACATTCCCCTATTCCTGCTGGTCCTGATCCCCGTGATGCCGAGCTCGGCGCTTGCAGAGGTGCCCGAGCGGACGTTCTGGGCCGAAACCGCTTTCGGCGAAACCCTGCTGGACGTGACCGCCTTGAGCGAGGGCGAGCGGGCCAGCGTCGAGCAAATGGCCGACAAGTACCCCGACGAGGGCAAGGGAGCCCCGCGCATCCCCGCCGACGAACCGTTGCTGCTGCCGCGCTTTCGCGTCGGTGAACGCTATGCCGTCATCACGTCCAAGGGCACCTATGGTCTGGGCATTGTCGGGTTCGCCGCCACGCGCGGAGCCAGCGAGGCCCACCTGCTGGTCTATCTGGAAAAGCTGCCGAAGGGCGCTGGCAAGGAAGGGCTGGCGGTCCCCGAGGCGTGGCTGCCGCAGGACTTTCGCCCCAAGCTGACGCCGTTGAAGGCCGTGGCCTTGCCCAAGCCGATCGGGGCGAAGCTGCTGGCGCAGGCGCTGGCCGGGCTGTCGGCCGAAGAGAAGGCGGTCCTGGGCAAGCGCAAGCCCACCACCGGCGACCTGAAGGCGTACACCGCGCGCATGCCGTCGGACATTCGCTGGATCGTGACGTGCGCGAAGAAGCTGAGCCTGACCGAAGTCTTTTCCGGGATGATTTACGTGTCCGCCACGGGAGAGACGGTCGCCGCGCACGCGCCTTTCTCGGTGGGCATCGACCATTACGTGCCCCGGTATGCCATCGATCTGGACCGCGACGGTCTGGACGAACTGCTGTTCGACTCGGTCTATTACGAGGGCGATTACCGGCTGCTGTTGAAGTGGGAAAAGGGCGCGCCCACCGCCGTGACGCTGACGGGTGACGGTGCCTGACCCCGGATGGAGCCTGCCATGTTGCGACTCGCCACTTTCAACGTCGAAAACCTGTACACCAAATTCCGCTTTGCCCGCGGCGTCGACCCGCGTCTGGCGGCAGAGCAGGGCTTCACGACCGAGATGCTGCGGGAGCGGATCGCCGACACCGACGCGAAAATCCTGACTGCCGACCTGATCGACCTGCTGGACGCCGATGTGCTGGTGCTGCAGGAGGTCGAGGGCATGGCCACCCTGAAGCAGTTTCGCGACCGCTATCTGGGCGGCCGCAACGCCTATCCGTACGTCGTCGTGCTCGAGGGCAACGACTCGCGCGGCATCGAGGTCGGCGTGCTGTCGCGGCTGCCGATCACCCACATCCGCTCGTGGCAGCACATGGTCGATCCGGCCTCGCATCACCCGGTTTTCAATCGCGATTGTCTCGAGGTCGACGTCCACCATCCCGACCACGGCACGCTGACGCTGTATGCCAATCACCTCAAGTCCATGCGCGACGGCGAGGCAGACGGCGGCCGGGCGCGCACCCGCTGGATTCGGCAGCAGCAGTGCCGCGCGGTGATCGAGGTGGTACAGGCGCGGTTTGGCCCCGAAGCGGGCGACCACCCGTTCGTGGTGCTGGGCGACTTCAACGACTATCTGGAGACCGACGAACAGGGCGAAACCGGCATCGCCGACCTGGTGCGCTGGCCGCAAGTCGTCAACGTCGTCGAGCGCCTGCCGCCCGACGAACGCTGGACGCATTTCTGGAAGGGCCAGCCCGACCGCGAGCTTCAGCCGACCTACCAGCAGCTGGACTTCATCCTGCCGTCGCGTCGCGTCGCCTTGGCGAACCCGTGGCCGCCCCGCATTGAACGGCGTGGGCAGCCCGGTCGAGCCCAGCGTTACGAGGGTGCGCGACTGCCGGGGGTGGGTTGGGACCGTCCCAAGGCTTCGGACCATTGTCCGGTCGTGCTGGATTTGTCGGGGTGGTGACGGTCAGGGTTGGGGCGACGTTGCGCTGACACACCTTGACCCTGCGGCACACCGGACCTCACCGGCAGGGGCGGCGGCCTGCGTCTCGTCCTCCAACCACTCTTGCGTGGGCGGCGGGGGCTCGCGGACCTCAGGCTTCGACGGCGCGGGCGGCGGCTCGACGGCCTTCTCTGCCGCTTCCAGGCACAGCGTGCGCTTGGTGCGGCAGGCATCCAGCCGGGCCAACCCGGTGGCGGTGCTCTCGCATGACCGGGCGCGCAGATCGCACACAGCAACGTCCTTGTCCCATCGCTGCCTGCGCTTGCCACTGGCGCGGTCGTAGCGGTCCGTCCGCACTTGCACCTGGCGCACCAGGGCGGCGCGCCGTTGCCTGGTCGCATCGGTCGGGCACACGGCCAGCGCCTCGTCGGCAGCGGCAACCGCCTCGACCCCGAACCCCGCGTCGGCATAGGTGCGCGCGGTGGCCAGCTTGACCTCGGCCCAACCGCAGCGGACCTGTTCGACGCGAGCGGCAATTTCGTCCAGCAGTACGCTTGCGGGCGTGACCAGCGGGTCGCCCATCGCCTTGGCAACCCGGCGCGCCTCTTGCAGATCTCCGCGTGCCAGGGCGTCCATCCCCGCCTCGAACCGCTCCATCGCCTGCTGGTGGCCCTGGCACGCCTCGCCCGGCAACGGCAAGCTCACGCACACCCTGGGCTTCTCGGCGCACAGGGCGGCCACTTCCGGGGCCTCGTCCTCTTCGGCCGTGCCGGGGCGCAACTTGGCCAGTGCGTCGTACAGCGGCGTGCTGCACGTCTCGTCCCAATACCGGGCCACCGTGCGCACCAAGGCGCCGCTCTCGCCCGGCTGCCACTCCCAGATGCGCACGCTGCCCTCGGTGTCGGTGTCGCCGAACGTCGAGCTCACGCACGTCAGCGCGCCGTCGGCAAACGCGAGCGTTCCTTCGGTGGCCCATTCGTAGCCCGTCGCGCCGTCGCAGAAGCGCGCGAGCACTTGGCGCGGACCGTGGTCGGTCGTCACGAACGCGGCGGTGTAGTCCTGGCTGACCCGAATCCGGCCGATCTCGCCCGGGATCATGCGCCCACAGCCGATCCGCGTGACTGCGTCCTTGCGGCCGTCGCCGTTGAGGTCCGGGGTCAGCAGCTGGTCCAACCGGCACTCGACGGGCGCCTCGCCGCGCGCGACGTAGCCCTTGAAGCGGCCGTTCTTCAGGCTGGGCGCGGGGCTGGAGGGCGAGCGTCGCAGGACGTCGTACGCGAGGTTGCCGTAATCGACGCCTTCGACGACCCAGGCGCTGGCGGGCGGCGGGGCGGGGCGGTTGGGCGGGGCGGCCGTGGCCAGGGCGGGCAGGGCGGTCAGCAGGGTGGCGGTCAGGGTGGGCAAGATCGGGTGGCGCATGGGGACCTTTGCGGGGGGCGGGCGTGGGTGGAGGTCAGCCTTTCAACGTCGCCAAGACGCCCGCAAGCTTCTGCTGCAGCGCCTCTACGGCTTGAACGGCGCGTTTCCGCTGGAGGGGCCTGAGCTTGCTCGCGTCCATGCGCGCCCACTGCGCGGACCACTGGTCGGTCTGGGTCAGCCACTTCTCGGCCTGCGCGACCATGCGGCCGGGTTGTGGCAGCTTGCCGGTCGGGGCGGGTGCCGGCGGCGGTTGCGTGCCAGGCGTGGCGGGGTCGGTGTCGTACCAGTCGCCGGACTTGGCGGCTTCGATGGCCTGCTGCAAGGCCTGGACCGTCCAGTTCTGGTCGACGATGGCAAGGGCGAGGCGGGCGCGCATCGTCGGGTCGGATACGCGGGTCAATTCGACCACGTGCGAGAAGCCGAGCGAGTCGCGGACGGGGGGTGGCAGCGTGTCGAACACGACGCGGGCGAGGATGCAGTGGCGTAGGGTGCGCTCGCCCAGGCCGAATACCTGCAGCTCGTCGGCGCAGGTGGTAGCAAACGTGACGAAGGCGTGCGCCTTGGCGTTGGAGAAGTCGCGGTAGTTCGCGGCGCTGCCTTTGAAGAAGCGGTCGAGGAGCAGGCGGCCGACCTCGAGGCGGTAGAACAGCAGGTGGTCGCGGGAGAGTCGGCGCAGGTCGTCGAGGATCTCGAGGAAGGACTCAGTCGTTGCGGGTGCGGCGAGGTCGGTCGGCATGGGGGCTCTCGCAGGGTGGTGCGAGCTTTTGACCCTTGTAGACGTCTACAAGGATTGAAAGCTTGGTTGGGGGAGGGTGAAGTGGTCCCGCTGAGCGGTCAAGAGCGTGGCAGGTAGTGGTGGGTAGTGGTGTCAGGACTTGACACGTGA
>JBMOIG010000034.1:0-36501 GCA_049317445.1 Myxococcota bacterium
GCCGGCGTGGCGGCATGCTTCCGGCTCACCCCGTCGCCTGACGGCGCCACCCCGTATGACGGGCTGCGACTTGTAGTTGCGCCGGTTTCGACGTTCTTGATGCGCCCGCCGCAGGACCCGTCAAGGTGGGTCGGTCTGATGCGACTGTCCTTGGGGCAGCGAGCTTTTGAACCTTGCAGATGTCTGCAAGGTCAGAAGCGCGACGTTGGCGAACCCGGTGCAAGTGCGGGACCGCCCCCTCAGGGTACCTCGACCGCCAGCACTTCGACCGCGCCGGCGCCGGGATCGACCGAGACAGCCACGTACCCGAGCGTTGCGCCGCCCCACTTCGCGGTGTTCTCGACCCCGCCGGTTCCCGACACCACGACCTTGACCCCTGCAGCGCTGCTGAGGTCGAGCGTGTGGAAGTGCCCGCACAACAAGACGTCCACGCCGCCGTCGGCCAGGGCCGCCATCGCCTTGGCACCCTCCAGCCGGCTGTCGAACCCGCCGTCACGCAGCCCGCCGAAGTCCAGTGGCGGCACGTGCATGGCGGCCACGCGGACCTTGGGCTCGGTGCCCGTCAGCCGGTCGTGCAGGAATGCCCACACCCGCTCGTGCAGCGCCCCGGACGCCGAGTCGAGCAGCAGCACGCGCGCCCCGCGGTGGTCGAAGGCGACGTTGATGCGCCCGATCCGGCGTTGGAACTCCCAGCCGTCGGTGCCCAGGACCTCGTGGTTGCCCAGCAGGCTGTACCACGGGACGGTCAAGCCATTGGCCACGTTCAGGAATGCGTCGAGCTGGTCGGGCTGGCCGTTGTCGGTCACGTCGCCGGCGAAGACCACGAAGGCGAGCGTCGGATCCGCCACGATTCGGTCCCGCACCCGAGCAAACCGGTCGTTGCCACCCTGCACGTCGCCGACCCAGGCAAAGCGAAACGGCTGGGGAGCGTCGCCTCCCGGCGTGGCCAGGCGCAGGTCGACGCCCTCTGGCGGCACGGCAAGGTCGAAGGACACGGCGCCCGCGGCAGAGTGGCTGAGGGGGGGGCCGTTCTCGATCCCGACGTCCTCGAAGACGTTGGTGAATTCGACGTGAATCGTGCGCGCCGTGGGCTCGGTTGAGCGCACCGTCAACCGCACCGAGGGGGCGTTGGCGCGAAAGCGGACCGATGCGGTTGCCGGGTCGACGGAGGTGGCGACCGCCGGGTCGGCGTAGAGCGAGAGGCCGCCCAAGCTTGCGTGCCCGACCTCGTCGAAGTCGCGTCGCGTGCGGTCGTCGCCGACATCGAGGCAGCCGCCCAGCCACAGGCCGGTGACGCCGATCAGAAGCGCGTCTCGAGCCCAAGACATGTCCACACTCCTCGCCCCCAGCGCACCGACGTCGTCACGGCCACGTCCGGCGTGAGGTCGATGTGCGCATCGCCTTGCAGAAACCCCAGAAACCCCGCAGAGCCCGTGCCCAGAAAGCCGCCCGGCAGCTCGTCTTTTCGATGGCGGTAAAGCAGCTCGACCCGCACGTCCCGATGCGCCTGAACGCCCAGCCCCGCGTCGACCACCAGAAGCGACCGCGCGTCGCGCGCGCCGTGGCCGTTCGGGTCGAAGTCGAACACGTCGACCCCGGCACCCAGACGACCCAGAGCCCAGGCGTTGGCAAGCGTTGGAGCGATGTGCCGCAGGTTCCAGCGACCCTCGGCGTACACCTCACCCACCGAAAGGCCGAAGCCGTCGGCGCGATAGGCCAGGTGTCGAATGCCCGCCACCACGTCCAGGGTGTCCAGCGGCGTGTCTGCGGCCTGCACGGCGCGCCACGAGAACGCCGCGCCACCGCCCAGTAGGCCACCCGTCGGCGCCGCGGTCAGGAAGGCCGAGAGTCCCGCACGCTCGCCCCGCAGAGCCAGACCGGCCTCGGCAGCTTGCGTGAAAGCAAACGGCGTGCTCCACAGGCTCTGCCAGGACAATCCGACGCGTTTCTCTGCACCTGCCCGCGCTGGCTCGGGCCACGGGTGGCTGCCGTGCGCTGAGCCCACGAGGTCGGCGATCCAGCTGCCGAAGAAGAGCGCGGCGCCCCCGACTGCGACCGGCACGTACACCGGGGCGAGCTTTTCCGACCCGCCAACCCCACCCAGCACACCGATGCCGCCCACGATGCCCAGCACCCCGACGCCCTCGATCAGCAGCAGTCGGCCGGCCGCACCGCGCTCGCCCAGCACGAAGTGGCCGGAACCATGCAACAGGAAGCCGGGAACGAGCGCTGCCCCGGTCGCTAGCAACGACCCGTCCGCGGTGGACGGAGGTTCGGCGTGTGCGGGGGGCGGGAGCCCGCACAGGACCAGCACCAGCGCCAAGCTCACGGTCACGCGGCGACGCGTTGTGGCGGAGAACCTTGTCACGAAAGGGAGTTCCATCGGGCGCCCGGGCCGGCCGAACGGCTAGACACTTCTCAACCAAGCTTTGGCATTGTCCAGCGAGTCGAACATCTGGACGACAAACTCACCGTGCTTCGTCGTTTGGCGCATGTAGCGATCAACCGACATCTCCCCAAACTTGTCACTCGGAACGAGAAACGCCTCAAATGCGGCGCCATTCTCGATATACAGCGGGTTGATGGCCTGGGTCACCCATTCGACGTCCTGAGGAGAGAGCACCTCCAACTTGAGGGTGTCGGCCAGCATGTTCAGCCGCCCGTACTTGGAGCGGTTGTCCTTCAACAGTTCGACAAGCTTGAGGATGTACTCCTGAAACAGCGTACTCGTGATGTAGCCATGCCATTCGTTGACCAAACAGGGAACACTCTCGTCGATGTAGAATTTCACGTGCTGGGTCTCGTACAGCATCTTCATCTGTTTCACGGGTGTCCCCTTCGTCGCGCTGTTTGCTCCCAGACCACGCTCTCGCACGTCCAAGAGTAGCTACTGCCTGTGATCCAACCCCCCAGTCCCCGTCAACCGACCCGCGACCGCCTTCGGCCCTACCGAGCGCTTGTGACAGGCCCGCACAACCCTGTACGCCGCCGTCACCCCCCCGTCAAGGCGGGCTTGACTGCGGATGGCCGCAGAGGCACACCCACCTTTGCACCGTCTGCGCCAGATCGAATCCCGACTTGCCGCGTCCCAGCTTCTGCTCGTGCCGCCTGTTGTTGCGGCTCAAGGAGTGCTTCATGCGTGCCCGGATCGCCCCCATCGCCCTGTCTGTCCTGGTTGCCGTCGCGTGCTGGGGCTGCAACCGCACGCCTGCCCGTGGTCCTGACGCGGGCACGCCGTCCGCGCTCGCCCCTGTCGCGCCGCTGCCCGATGGTGTGACGGCGACCCAGGCGGCTGCGCCGACCGAGCTGTCCAATGCCGCGGCGTTTCAAGAGAATTCGCCCCGCGCCCAAGTCGCTCGCGACCTGCCTGTGCCCATCGCGCTGACGGGCAGCGACGGCTCGGGTCTGGTGCTGCAAAAGCTGTCGGCGCGGGCGGTGCTGGAGGGGCCGCTGGCCTTTACCGAGCTGCACCTGACCTTCCACAACCCCGAAGACCGCCGGCGCGAAGGGCGGTTCTCGATCACGCTGCCGACGGGCGCGGCGGTGTCGCGCTTTGCCATGAAGAATCCGGGCGGTTGGATGGAGGGCGAGGTCGTCGAACGCCGCAAGGCGCAACAGGTGTACGAGGACTTTCTGCACCGCCGCCAGGACCCCGCGCTGCTGGAGCAGGACGCCGGCAACACCTTTGCCGCCCGCGTGTTTCCCATCGAGCCCAACGCAGACAAGGAGCTGATCCTGTCGTTCTCGCAAGAACTCGTCGACCCGCGCGCCAGTTACGCCTTGCCGTTGGCGGGGTTGCCGCAGCTCGGCGAGCTGTCGATCCGCGTGTACCTGCGGGCGGGCGATGCGGCCGGTCCGCAGGTGGCGGCCGGTTCGCTGGGCGCCAAGGTGGGCAACGTGCAGGTGGTCGAGGTCGAGCAGCGCGACTTCCAGCCCGCCGTCGACTTTCTGGTGCACCCCGCCTTCCTGAAGTCGCCGTGGACCGGTCTGCGCAACGGCAATCTGGCCCTGGCGCGCGTGCAGCTGGGCAGCCAGGCGGCCGCGCAGGGGTTCGAGCGGTTGGTGGTGTTGTTCGACACGTCGGCGTCGCAGGCTCCCGGGTTCCCGAAGCGGATCGAGCGGTTGGCCGAGCTGCTGCGGTTCGCCGCCGCCCACGGTGCGCAAGAAGTGGCGGTGGTGGCGTTTGACCAGACGACCGAGGTCATCTTTCGCGGTGCGCCGGCCGGCTGGGGTCCAGCGCAGGTTCAGAAGCTGTTGACGCGTGCGGCGTTGGGCGCGTCGGACCTGGGTTCAGCCCTCGACGCGGTGCCGGCGCTGCTGCAGGGCGGCAAGGGTGCGGCGCGCGTGGTGCTGGTCGGCGACGGCGTGGTCACCGCAGGCGACGACGAGCTGGACGGCCTGCGCAAGCGCGTGGCGGCGTTGGGCGCGGCGGGCGTGGTGCGCCTGGACTCGGTGGCGACCATGGCGGCGCGCGATGCGAATGTGCTGGAAGCGGTGACGCGGGGCGGACTTGCGAGCGATGGCGTGGCCGTTGGCGCGTTCGATTCGGCCGAGGATCTCGAGCCGCTGGGGCTGGCAGTCTGGAAGGCGATCGACGTGCAGGTGCCGGGCGCGGCGTGGGTGTGGCCGAACAAGATCGAGGGGTTGCAGCCGGGGCAGGCGCGGCTGGTGTATGCGGATCTGCCGGAGGGCAAGCCCTTCGAGATCCTGCTGTCGGGCGGCGTGCAGCAGACCGTGAAGCCGAATGTGACGACGGCGGCCCAGCCGCTGCTCGAGCGGGCGTGGATCGGCGCGCGCATCGGCCTGCTGACGGCAAGGAGCGCGGAAGGCGACCCCGACCTGCGCGCGGCGTTCGAGAAGCAGGCGATCGACCTGTCGGTCAAGCACCGGGTGCTGTCGCCGGGAACGGCGTTGCTGGTGCTGGAAACCGAATACGACTACGAGCGTTACGGCATCGACCGCAAGGCGCTGGCCGAGATCCTGACCGTGTCGCCCGAGGGCGCGGCCGTGCTGTCGCCTCGCACCGACTCGTTTGCCGCGCTGCAGATGGCGAATTCGACCGGCGACAAGACTGCCGAGACTGCGGAGAAGGAGGAAGGGGCGTTCGGAGGCGGCGGTGATGAGGCCAAGCGTGCCGAACCCGCAGACGACCGTGCCGCTGCCGGCGCGGCGGCGGCCGACCAGCCGATGCCGAGCGAGGCTCCGGCTGCGCCCGCACCAGAGGCCGCTGCACCGATGGCCAAGTCAGCGGGGTCTGCCAGCCGCCTGTTCGCCGAAGAGGCGATGCCCGAGCCCCCCGGAGCGGGAGACATCGGCAACGCGATGGGCTTCCGCGGCGTCGGTCAGGGGGGCGGCGGCGGCGGGCTGGCGGACCAGCTGGGCACAGTGCCGTCGGGAGGCGCCGGGCGCATCGGCCTCGGATCGGGACGCGCTGGCTTTGGCGGCGGCGGTCAGGAGCTGGCCGACCGGCGTCGGGCGGTTGCGCGACGCGACGTCGAGCAAAACGGCGTGCTGGCCATTCTGGGCGACGGAGACCGCAGCGACGGCGAGGGCCTGTCCGAGATCCGCGCCGCGCTCAAGGAGAACCCGGCGCTGTCGGGGCGGCTGCTGAAGATCTCGACCGATCTCAGGGAGAAGCGCACGGCCGCGGCGCTGGCCGAGGCTTGGAAGTGGCGGACGGAAGACCCGGGCGACGTGCTGGCGCTGGCGGCCCTGGGCCGGGCGCTGCTGGCATCGGGGCAGCCGCAGCAGGCGGCGCGGGCGTACGGTGCGGTCATCGACCTGTTCCCGTCGCGCGCCGACCTGCGCCGGTTTGCCGGCAACCTGCTGGAAGGTCTGGGCAAGGACGGCTCGGTGCTGGCGCTGGACACCTATCGCAAGGCGTTGAAGCAGCGCCCGGACCATCCGTCGGTGTTCGTGATGACCGGTTGGGCGCTGGCCCGCGCGGGGCAGTACGGCGAGGCGGTGGACCTGCTGATCAAGGGCGTGGGCGAGCACCGCCGCGAGGGCAACTTCCCGGAGATCGAGCGGATCCTCAAGGAACAGGCGGGGTTGATCGCGGCCGCGTGGCTGGCCCAGGAGCCCAAGCGCGACGCAGAGATTCGCCAACGACTTTCGCAGAACGGCATCCAGGTGCCGACCGTGCCCAGCCTGCGGTTTCTGCTGACCTGGGAGACCGACGCGAACGACGTGGACTTCCACCTGTTCGACGCCAAGAACGGCCACGCCAGCTTCCGCGAGAAGCAGATGCCCTCGGGCGGCGAGCTGTACGCCGACGTCACGACCGGCTATGGCCCGGAGTGCTTTGCCGTCGAGTCGCCCAAGGCCTTCCCGTACAAGCTGTTTGCCAACTACTACAGCCGTGGACCAATGGGCTGGGGCATGGGTCGGGTGCTGATCGTGCGCCACGACGGCAAGGGCGGGCTGCGCTTCGAGGATCGCCCCTTCATCATCCAGAACGACCACGCGTGGGTCGAGCTGGGCGAGGTCAGCCGGTAGCCCGGCTACTCAGGGCGCGTCAAACACGTCCAGTACGGCGTTGAGCGTCATGCCGTCGAAGCGACCGGCCGGGTCCAAGCGCGGCGCAAACTGCACGGTCTTGATGGGGTTGTGCACCCAATCGGGCAGCCAGGTCGGACTGTCGGCGTCGGCCGCAGCGGGCGGCTCGTCCTTCAGCACCGCGTGGGCGAGGATGCCGCCGGTCACCAGACCGATCGCCGTGCCTGCCAGATTGGCCTGGATCACAGTGTCTGAGTTGGTCGAGAACATCGCGCCCACCAGCGAGAACATCGCCGCGCCCGTCAGCCCGCCAAAGTTTGCGCCGGCCAGCACGCGCGGGTCCATGCCCCCCACCGGCGAGATCAGCAGCGCGGTCGCGGCCAAACCGACGTCGGTGCCGATGATCAGGGTCGAGGCCAACTGCGAGTCGGACATGTGGTCGCTCAACGCCAGACCCCAGCCGGCCAGCCACGCGCCCCACACCGCGCCCGACGAGCCCATCGTCACCTGCCAGTTGCTCATGTCGGTGGCCTGCGCCAGAGCCAGACTGCCTAGGCCGAACGCGGACATGGAGGTCAAGGCCAGGCCGGGCACCGCGCCCGAACCCGTCATCCAGCGCTGATCGTGAGCCAACCCTCCCCACAGCAGCCCATGCCACGCACCCAGCGCCGTCGCGATGGGAACGATGGCGCGGTCGCCGCCCTGATAGTCCGTCTGGCTCGACAGCCACCCGCCCGCCAGTAGGCCGACGGCACCCACCGCCAGATGCACGTCGGTCACCGTGTCGCTTTCGGCATCGGCCAGGATCGCCGCGCCTGCGCCCAGCGTCTTGGCATAGCTGGAAAACAGCAGCATCTCGAAGGCGTTGGACACCGTCACGTCGGTAAACTGCGCCGCCACGCCGGTGCCCAGCGCGCCCAGTCCCGCGCCCAGCCACAGCCCGCCGTTGGCCCGCCCGCTGACGAAGCGATCCGCAAGGAACGAGCCAAAGTACATGCCCTCGCCGGTGCCCAGCAGCGTCAGCGCCACGTCGCCCGAGTCGAACCGCAGCTGCTGTGCCGTGGTCACGCCCAGGCCCACGCCCATCAGCGCGCCCGCCAAGGCGATGCCGTAGCCGGGCCGGTCGTCCTCGGTCGGGTCCATCAGCAGCAGCGCGCCCGCCGTGCCCACCGTCATCGCCACGCCGGTCAGGTCGGCCACCAGCACGTCCGAGCTCGTGAAATTCAGCCGGTCGACGGCCAGCCCGGCCAGCGCCAGACCGCCCAGCTCGCCCACCAGCGACAGGCCAGCGTCGGTGCGCTGCAGCGACGGGCTGTCCTGCTGGATCCGGTTACCCCACGCGTCCGTGATGTACTGGGGCTGCACCAGCGCGCGGGCGGCGAGCGTGCCCGACAAGGCACCCCAGCCCATCGCGCTCATGTAGTACTGCTGCCTCGCATTCGACAGCTGGCGGCCGAAGATGTAGCCGGCCCCGGCACCCGCGATCGACCCCGCGACCCAGCCGATGGCACCCGCCCCGTTGCTGCCGGCCAAGTCGCCGACCGAGGCGAGCGCGAAGCCGCCGAAGTAGGCACCGCCCAAGGTGGACACCAGCGCCGACCCGCCCAGCTGCAGCGACGGCTTGGTGGCCAGAAAGTCGGGGTGGTCGCGTGTCAGGACCTCCAGCGCCGTGCGCCGAACCTCGTCGGGGTGGTCGGTCGAGCGCGCGATCTCGTAGACCAGGTCGCGACCCAGCGTCAGCTTGCTGCGGCTCATCATGTCCAAGGCCAGATCGCGAGGGCTCGAACCCTCCGTTCCCACTGCAACGTCGCGCAGGGCGCGCAGCGCGGTCGCGTCCTCGATGGCGCCCAGCGCGCGGACGGCGGCGTCGACCACCTCGTCCTGCGGGTCGTGCAAGGCCGCATAGCGCAAGGGGCCGACGGCGCGCAGGTCGTGGCTGTCCAGCAGGTGCGGCACCCGTGCAGCGCGGTCACGGGGAGCGGCCCCCAGCGCGTCCAGCAGCGGTTGCAGCAGCGCGCGGTCGGCTTCGGGCGTCGCATCCGTCGATGTTGCGGCAGCAGGCAGGTCGGCGGCGGGCGTCTCAGCCAGCGCGGGCCGTGTCCAGACGTGCAACAGCAGAAGGGTCAGGGCGGCGGCGGCAAAGCGGGACATCGGGCCTCCTCGGGTACAGGGCCTGCGGGTCGTTCGATTGGGGGGGCGAGGCGAAGCATCCCGCAGAAGTGGGTGCGGAAGCAAGGTCGCGTGTGGGGTTGCCCGCCTTGCCAGCATCTCGAGACCGGTCTCACCCCCGTCTCGAGACCACCTCCGAGACCAGCACCACCGGAACAACGTCCATTGATTCGGGCACATGCGTGTTGGCACGGGCCATGCAACCCCACCTCGCAGCGCGGATCTCGCTGCGACCCTGGTCGGTCGCCCCCATTTTCTGCTATCCCCCGCGCCCCCGGAGGTTCCCATGCTCTGCCGCGTCCTGGTGCTCGCTCTGCTGCTGACGACCGCCTGCGCCGCCGATCTGCCCCCCGAATCCGGCACCGCCAACGAGTGGGAGACCACGTCGGGCGCCCTGACCGCCTCGCTCGCGTTCGGCCAGACGGCCATCGCCAAGGCGGGCAAGACCGGGGTGGCGTGGACGTTTGCCGCGAGCGGCGGCGGGACGTTCCAAGTGGTCGCCAAGGCCTCGCAGAAATTCACGGTCAACATCACGCGGCAGTTCGGCGGCAGCTGGAAGTCGGTGTCGTCGCAGACCGGCAAGGGCGTGAAGATCCTGCTGGTTCCCGCGTTGGGCCCCAACTACCGCGTCACGGTGTCGGCGCCGGTCGCCCAGCCCATCCAAGTGACGCTGACGTGCAAGCTGGGCAAGTGCCAGCCGCCCCCCAAGCCCGTGGACTGCCAGGCAGCGTTCCAGCAGGCCATCGCGCCCACGCTGCAAGGGTTGCTGTACATGAGCGAAAGCGACCGCCCGTTCGAGGTCGTGTCGTGGCCGTCTGCGACCCAGAGTGCCGTCGCGCCCGCGGAGCTGCTGGCGCTGCTGAAGCTGCCGGTCGGCACACCGGTCGAGGTGCGCACGCTGACGACGTGGTTCCAGCCGCTGCTGAAGGGCGATGACCAGGTGAAGTACGCGCAGATGAAGAAGATCCTGGCGGCGCACCTGACCGACGTCGTCGTCCTCCGCGTGGGCACCATCCAGATCGGCGTCTACGTGGTCGGGCGCACGGCGTGCGGAACGCTGACGGGACTCTCGACGGTCGCGATCGAGACCTGACGCGGGTTTTCGCGGCCGTGGGTGATTTCGTTGGCGCAATAGGGCGGGGCTCTCGATTCGCCGACGATGCCGCGCGGGGCGGTGCATTTGGGCAATCACATTGACAAATTGCACCATCACGCGCAACCTCACGACTCCAAACGCCGATCGGCGTTGCGAGGTGCCCCGTGTCCGACCGCGCTCCGCTGCCGATCCTGCCTCGGGCGCTGCGGTCCGTGCTGCTCGAGCGCGCCCGGCAGTATCCCATCGTCACGCTCACGGGGCCGCGGCAGTCGGGCAAGACGACGCTGTGTCGCATGACCTTTCCCGAGCTGCCTTGGGTCTCGCTGGAGAGCCCGGACGTGCGACGCCAGGCCATCGACGACCCCCGCGGACTGCTCAGCCGATACCCGGATGGCGCCATCCTCGATGAGGTGCAACGCGCTCCCGACCTGCTGAGCTACCTGCAAGACGATGTGGACCGTCGCCCTGAGGCACGCGGCCGCTGGGTGCTCACGGGTTCGCACAACGTCTTGCTTCTGCAGAATGTGTCGCAAACGCTTGCCGGACGGACGGCTCTGCTCAACCTGCTGCCGCTGGGTCTGGACGAGCTGCCGCCGGAGTGGGTCGCGTCACGCAGCTGGCTTGACCTCGCCCTGCAAGGCGGTTACGCGGCCCCGCTGCACCGCGGTATCCCGGCCGACGTGTGGCTGGGGGACTACGTGGCGACCTACCTGGACCGCGACGTGCGCGATGTGCTGCGGGTCGGCGACCTGTTCGGCTTTGAGCGGTTCGTGCGCCTCTGTGCCGGTCGGTGCGGGCAGATCCTGAACCTCTCGGCCCTGGGCGCTGACGCCGGCATCGCCCACAACACGGCGCGCGCTTGGTTGTCGGTGCTCGAAACCACCTACGTCGCCTTCACATTGCAGCCCTGGGCGGCCAACCTGACGTCACGCGAGGTGAAGTCGCCCAAGCTCTATTTCTGGGACACCGGCCTGCTGTGCTGGCTACTGGGCCTGCGCCGTGCCGCCGACCTTGACCTGCACCCGCTGCGTGGCGCCGTATTTGAGAACTTCGTCGCGGTCCAACTGCTCAAGCGCGACCTGCACCGCGGCGTGCGCCCGAGCTGGTGGTTCTATCGCGATGGCAAGGGGTTAGAGGCCGATCTGCTGCAAACCGAAGGGCTGCGCCACCTGGCGGTCGAGGTGAAGTCCGGTGCGACGGTCCAGCCGGAATGGAGCGACCCGCTGCTCAAGCTGGGCGAACGGATGCGCCAGCGCGGGATGGACGTGGCCCTGCGCGTCATTCACGGCGGCGAGGCGGAAGGCAGCGCACATGGCGTTCCGGCGTGGTCTTGGCGGCGCATGGTGCCGTAGCACGGTGCTGAAGAGCCGCCCTGGCGCCCCTCCCCGGCTGCCGCCCGCCCCTCCACATTGCGCGATGTTTTGGGGCCGTGGGTGATTTCGCTGGCGCAATAGGGCGGGGCTCTCGATTCGCCGTCGACGCCGCGTGTAGGGCTGCCGCGCGGTCGGGAGGTTTCCCCTCCACATTCCGCCAGCGAGAGCATTGAACACTTCGAGAACACTACGGAAGTCAACCCGCATCACGCCCTGCCATTCTCCGGCTTCTCACGCTCCGGAAGAATCAGCCGCACTTGGCCCACCGCGCGCGGCGTGGCGGATGTGATCTCGTAGGTGATGCCGCTCTCGTCCCGCAGCCGGTCGCCCTTGCGCGGGATCCCTCCGGCCAGTGAGGTGCACAGGCCGGCCAGCGTCGTCCACTCGTCGTTCTCAGGCAGGTCGAGATCCAGCGCGCGGTTCAGGTCGCGGATCGGCGTCGAGCCGGCCACCAGCGCCAACCCTTCGGCTTCCATGTGGATCTGCTCCTCGGGCTTTTCGTCCTCGGCAAAGATCTCGCCCACCAGCTCTTCGACCAGATCCTCCAGCGTCAGGATGCCGGACACGCCGCCGTGCTCGTCGACCACGATGGCCAGCTGCATCTGCCGCTTCTGCAGGTCCTTGAGCACGTCGATGGCGCGGGTGCTGCGCGGCACGAAGTGGGTCGGGCGCAGCAGGTGGTCCACGTCGACAGGACGGCCGTCGAGGATCGCGGCGACAAGGTCCCGCGCCGTCACGTAACCCACGATGTTGTCGAGGGTATCTTCGTACACCGGCAAGCGCGACCGGCCGCTGTCGACGATCAGCTTCTTCAGTTCGTCCAGGCTGGCGTCGCGGGCGATGGCGTCGACCTTGTTGCGCGGAACCATCACGGCGCCAGCGGTCAGGTCGCCGAACTCCAAGGCGCGCGAGGCAATCTCTCCCGAGTGGCTGTCCAGCGCGCCGGCGCGGGTGGCCTCGTCGACCAGCTGCTGCAATTCTTCTGTCGAAACACGGGATTCGGTGAAGTTGGTGCGGTCGCCGAAGGGGCGCAAGACCACGTTGGAGCTCGCCGTCAGGAACCACGCAAGCGGCCGCGCCACCGAGCTGATGAAGCGCAGCGGACGCCCCACCGCCATCGCGTACGCCTCGCTGGAGCGCAGGGCCAGCGACTTCGGCACCAGCTCGCCCAGCACCAGCGACAGATAGGACACCAGCGCGATGACCAGCGCCAGCGACACGTCCTCCGCGTGCTTCTCCAGACCGGGGATGTGCGCGATGACCGGCGTGAGCCGCGCCGCCACCGACGCGCCGCCGAACGCCGCCGCAGACGCGCTGATGACGGTGATCGCCACCTGCACCGTCGCCAGAAACCGCTCAGGATGCGACCGCAGCCACAGCAGGGCCTTGGCGCGGGTGCTGCCTTCCTCCGCCAGCTCGCGTAACCTTGTCTTTCGCATCGTGATCACGGCGATCTCGGCGCCAGAGAAGATGCCGTTGGCAAGGACCAGTAACAGGATGACGAGCAGCTCAGTCAGGACGGGCCTCGCGGAGGAAGGGGTCCACAGAGCCTACACCGGGAAGCGCGCACCGGCCAATCCACGTCTTGCCAAGCCCCCGCATCCGTCGGAAAGTCCATGCAGTTCGCTCACCCGCCTCAGGAGCCACGCCATGTCTGCCCCACGTTTCCTCCGCGTGTCGCTGCTCGCCCTCGTCCTGCTGCTTGGAACGCTTGGGTCCGCCCACGCGTTGCCGCCGCCGCCCGCGGTGCCCGAGGTGCTGGCGCCGTGGGTGCCGTGGGTGCTGCACGATTTTCCCGATGGGGTGTGTGCCAGCGCAGGGGACGGCGAAAATGCGTGCGTGTGGCCGGGCCAGCTGGAGGTCCGCATCTCTCCGAAACAGGGCGAATTCACGCTGGTCGTGTGGCTGGATCGGGCGCTGGCCGTGCCGCTGCCCGGCGACAAGACGGCGTGGCCGCAAGAGGTGTCGGTCGACGGCGTGCCGGGTCTTGTCCAGGCCATCGGCGAGGTGCCGGGCGTTCAGGTCGGCGCAGGGCTGCACCGTGTCACCGGCCGCTGGCCCTGGACCACCGCGCCTGAGGTACTGGCCGTTCCCGATCCCGTCGGCGTCGTGCGGCTGTTGCTGGACGGGCAAGGGGTGGAACCCGTGCGGCGCGACGGCGGGGGGCGGCTGTTCCTGCGCAAGGACGGCGTGGGCGAGGCCAATGAAGTCGATACCTTGACCGTGTCGGTGGCGCGACGCCTGCAGGACACCGTGCCGCTGCGGGTGACGACGCGCCTGACGCTGCGCGTGTCCGGGCGCGCGCGCGACGTGGTGCTGGGGCCGGTGCTGCTGGCCGGTGCGCGGCCGGTGTCGGTGTCGGACGGGCTGCCGGTGCAGGTCGGGGCCGATGGTGCGGTGCGCCTGCACGCAAGGCCGGGGCAGCACACAGTGGACATCGAGGCGGTGCTGGCGGCAGAGGCGACGCAGGTGCAGGTGCCTGTGCTGCAAGGCGATTTTTTTGAGAAGCAGGAGACTTGGGTGTGGGTGCCGCAAGAGGCGCTGCGGTCGGTCGAGCTGTCTGGCCTGACCCCAGTGGACCCTGAGCGCACGACGCTCGACGGCGACTGGAAGACCGGGCGCGTTTTTCTGGCTGAGCCCGGGCAGACGCTGCAGCTCAAGGCCACCCGCCGCGGCGAGACCGACCCGGCGCCCGACAGGATCGACGTAGTGCGGCAGCTGTGGCTGGATCTGGATGGCAAGGGCGTGACGGCGCGTGACACGCTGACGGGCGAGCTGCATCAGGGCTGGCGGCTGGATCTGGCGGCGCCCGGCGTGCTGGGGCGGGTGGGCGACCCCAACTCCGGGTCGGCGCACCTGATCACCAAGGACCCCAAGACCGGCCGTGCGGGTGTCGAGCTGCGGGAGGGCCAGCTGTCGCTGCAGGCGGACTCGCGTCTAGCCGACCGGTCGAGCGAGCTGCACGCCGTCGGCTGGGACCACGACGCCAACAGCCTGAAGACGACGCTGCACTTGCCGCCGGGCTGGAAGCTGCTGGCCGCGTCGGGTGTGGACCAAATGCCGGAGACTTGGTTGAACTCTTGGACCTTGTTCGACTTCTTCTTCGTGCTGATGCTGGCTTTGGGCACCGCCAAGCTGTTGGGCTGGCCGTGGGGGCTGGTCGCGCTGGTCGGTCTGGCGCTGTCGCACGGCGAGTCCGACGCCCCCGAGTGGCTGTGGCTGCAGGCGCTGGCGGCGCTGGCGCTGGTGCGCGTGCTGCCGGTCAGCTGGTTCCGGCGTGTGGTGCAAGCATGGCATTTCGCAGCGATTGTGCTGCTGGTGCTGGCGTTGGTGCCGTTTGCCCGCGACCAGCTGCGGCAGGGGCTGCACCCGCAAGTCGCCCAGGGTGGTCACGGTGCGCTGCAGTCGTGGCAGCCGCCGCAGGAGGAGATGTTCCTCGCGTTGGACGGCGGCGCGAAGGCCGAAGCCCCACCCGCGCCCGCGCCGATGGAGGCTCCCGCGGCCGACGCTGCGCCCGTACCGGTCGTGATGGGAGCCAAAGCCGGTGTGGCGGCGGCCTCAGAACCCGAAGCAGAGCCGAAGGGTTTTGCCGACCGGGCCGAGCAGGCGGTGGCGCAGGCGGCAGATGTCCAGGCGGAGTACAGCCGGCGGGTCTCGGACACGATGCTGGCCAAGAAGCAGCTGCAGCAGGTCGATCCGAACGCAGTGGTGCAGACCGGTCCCGGCGTGCCGTCGTGGACGTGGACGGCGCTCGAGCTGGGCTGGAGCGGCCCGGTGTCGCGCGACCACCGCATCTCGCTTTGGCTGATCTCGCCCGCGTGGAACCTGGTGCTCGCGTTGCTGCGGGTGGCGCTGCTGCTGGCGCTGGGTCTGCGGCTGCTGGACCCGGTTCGGCTGCGCAAGTGGTCGCAGTCCTTGGGGAACACCCCGGCTGCCCCGACCCCGCCTGCCGCTGCCGTCACGCTGTTGTTGGCCGTGCTGGCGACCTTGGTGCTGGCGCCCGCGACCGTGCGCGCGGCCGATCCGTCGCCCTCGCCAGACCTGCTCGACAAGCTGCAGACCCGGCTGTTGCAGGCGCAGGAGTGCGAGGGTCCGTGCGTGGTCGTCAGCCGTCTGGACGTGAAGATCGCAGGCCAGAACGTGGCGCTGGAGGCCGAAGTCCACGCTCAGCGCGACGCCGGTTGGGCGCTGCCCGGTCCACAGGATCCGTTGCAGATCCGAGAAGTTCGCATCGACGGTGTGCCGACCTGGCAGCTGCGTCGGCAAGCGGGAGGCTTGGTCGTGGTGCGCGTGCCGCAAGGGCGCCATGTGGTGACGGTGGAGGGCACGATGGTCCGCCGCACTTCGGTGACGCTGCAGCTCGACAGCCGCAGCCTGCCGCGTCTGGTGCGGTTTGAGAGCCCCGACGGCGACTGGTCCATCGACGGCTTGGACCCGAACGGCGTGCCCGACGCCGCGCTGCAGCTGACCCGCAAGGCCACCGCGGCGGGAGAGAACGGCAAGGGCGACGCGGACTTGGCGCCTGAGCTGCCGCCCTGGTTCGCCATCGACCGCCACCTGCAGCTGGGCCTGCCGTGGCAGACCGAGACGTTGGTCCGCCGCGAGACGACCGGTCAGTCCACGCTGGTCAAGGTGCCGCTGTTGCAGGGCGAGCGCGTGATCACCGACGGCGTCAGGGTCGAGAATGGCCCCGATGGCAAGCGTTTTGCGCTGGTTCCCTTTGGCCGTGACGAGGCGCAGGCCGGATTTGCCAGTGAATTGCCAGTGTCGCCGACCCTGACGCTGGCTGCCCCCATCGACGAGCCCTGGACCGAGACGTGGCGCGTGTCGTGCAGCCCGATTTGGCGCTGCTCGTTCCAGGGGTTGCCCCCCGTGCACACCCGCGACCCCGGCGACGCGGCGCTGCGGCCGATGTGGCAGCCGTGGCCGGGCGAGTCGCTGCAAGTCGCCGTCGTGCGGCCGGAAGGTGCGGCGGGCCAGGCCGTGACGGTCGACCGTGTCGCCTACCGCGTCACCCCCGGTCAGCGGCTGTTGCAGGCAGAGCTGGGGCTGACGGTGCGGTCGTCGCAAGGCGGCTGGCGCAAGCTGACGCTTCCGCAGGGGGCCGAGGTTCAGGCGGTGCTGGTCGGCGGCTCGCCCGCGTCGATCCGTCCACAGGGCAGGGAGTTGCGTCTGCCGCTGGAGCCCGGCGAGCAGATCTTCACGGTCAAGTGGCAGCAGCCATGGGAGCGGTCGTTGCGGGAGTCGGTCCCCGTCGTCGATCTGGGTGGCCCCGCCGCCAACGTGCAGGTCAGCCTCGACTTGGGGCCCGACCGCTGGCTGGTGTGGACGCGCGGACCAGATTGGGGTCCGGCGGTGCTGTTCTGGAGTCACCTGCTGGCCCTGTTGATCTTCGTCGGGCTGCTGGGGCAGGTGCAGGGGCCGCCGCTGAAGACGCGCGACTGGCTGCTGCTGACGCTAGGTCTGGCGTGGCTGCCGGTGCCGTTGGTCCTGGTCGTGGTCGGCTGGTTCCTGGCCCTGACGTGGCGCCGTGCGCGCGGGCAGGTGGAGCCGCCGCTGCCGGTGCTGCGGTTTGACGCGGTGCAGGTGGGCTTGGCGTTGCTGACGCTAGCGGCCATGGGCGTTCTGTACGGGGCCATCCACCACAACCTGTTGCTGGACGTGGACATGCAGGTCGCGGGCGGAGGCTCCAGCGGGCAGGACCTGCGCTGGTATCTGGACCGTGTGGACAGCGTGACTCCGCAGGCATGGGCTGCATCGCTGCCGCTGCTGGCTTGGCGGATCGCGATGCTGTTGTGGGCGCTGTGGCTGGTTTGGGCGCTGCTGCGGTGGCTGCCGTGGGCCTGGCGGGCGTTTTCGACCGGTGGCCTGTGGCGCAAGTCGCCGCCCAGGCCCAAGATCATTCCGCCGCCGCCCGTCCGGGCAGTGCCGCCCCCGCCGCCGCCAGCAGCGGGCTGACAGGCTTCTTTCACCAGCACTCACAAAGGCTTGCCCACCGATGACTCACCACGAGCTGTTTCTGATGTCGATCCCTGCGGCCGTCGCCTTGCTGGGGGGCGTGCTGGCGGCGGTGTGGCATCCGTCCAATGGTGCGCGCAGTCTGGTTCAGCACTTCGCGGCGGGTGTGGTGCTTGCGGCGCTTGCGGTCGAGCTGTTGCCTGAGATCGGTCGCGAGCACGCGCCCGGGCTGTGGTTGGCCGTCTCGTTCGCGGTCGGCAGCCTGTTCATGTACGGCCTGAAGCTGCTGACCGAGCACATCGAGTCCCGCCCGGGCAAGCGCACGGGCATCGACACCGGTCTGCTGCTGGCGACCTTCATCGACGTGGCAGTCGACGGCTTCATCATTGGCGCAGGCTTCGCGGCGGGCGGCGAGACAGGACCGGTGCTGGCCATCGGTCTGTCGGTCGAGCTGCTGTTCCTGGGGCTGTCGCTCACGTCCGAGACGACCGGCGGCTGGCGCATCATCGCGTTGTCCGGAAGCCTGGGCCTGACCGTGCTGGGTACGGCGGCGCTGGGCAAGCTGCTGCTGGCCGGTGCCTCGACCGCCGTGGTGGGCTGCGCGCTCGCGTTCTCCGCGGCCGCGTTGTTGTACCTGGTCACCGAAGAGCTGCTGGTCGAGGCCCACCGCGAGGAGAAGGAGCCGCCCTTCGCCACCCTAGTCATCTTCGCGGGATTCCTGGCCTTCTGGTGTGTGTCGCTGTTCGGACAGGGTATTTGAGTCGCCTGTCCCCCGAACCCGACAAGCCCCAAGCAGCGGTCATCCAACGCAAGCGCGATCATCGCGATGCGCAGTCGTCCATTGGGATACGCGATGGAATTTGCACCATTCTTTCTGAAACTATGAGAAGATCTGCAAACAAATGTTTAGACTCATGTGGCCTTACACTTGGAATTCGTATGAGACGGCCTCTAAGATGCCATGTCTCCAGTTTCGCGACATGGGGGGACAGCCGGAGGACGAGATGACCGTTCATTCCCAGCGGAAGGCAAGTTGCCGCGCTTTGCCCTTTGTTGTCTTGGCTCTTGCGGCGGCGCTTTCCGTGTCGTCTGGTCGGGCTGAGGCCTCAGTGCCTACCGTGACACTGGTGGAGGGCTTCCTGAGCGCAACTGGCGGCGGGCCGGTGTCCGACGGTTCCTACGTCCTCACGTTCCAGTTGTACGCCAGCGAGTCCGGCGGTGTTGCTGCTTGGACCGAGGGCCCCGTCGCGGTCCAGGTATCCAACGGCCAGTTCCAGCATGGGCTTGGCTCCAAAACGGCGCTGGATGTCGCGGTCTTGGGCAAGTTGGGCACGCCGTGGCTCTCTTTGCAGATCGAGTCGGACCCCGCCCTGCCACGCCAGCCGTTGCGGTCGGTGCCGTTCTCGCTGCGGGCGGCGGTGGCCGAGGCCACGGACTGTTCGGGATGCATCCGCTTGGGCCAGATCGACCCGGCGGTGCTGGCGCCATTTGCTGTGCTGGACGAACTGTCGACGGTGGCGACCACAGGAGAGTACGTCGACCTCTATGGATTGCCAGACCTCAGTGTTTACGCAAAGTTGACCAAGCTGGCCAAGGTAGCGACCAGCGGTGCCTACGGTGACCTGGCGGGAAAGCCGGACCTGACGCCGTTTGCCAAGTCGGCAGAGCTGGCCAAAGTCGCGACGAGCGGTACTTACAGTGATCTGGCGGGAAAGCCGGACCTGACGCCGTTTGCCAAGTCGGCAGAGCTGGCCAAGGTAGCGACGAGCGGCACGTACGGTGACCTCGATGGGAAGCCAGACCTTAGTTCTTTTGCCGAGTTGGCTGCATTGGCCAAGGTGGCAACCAGCGGCGCGTATGGTGACCTCGAGGGCGCGCCGGACCTGAGCCCGTTTGCGACCATCGCATCTCTTGCGTCGGTGGCGACCACGGGCTCCTACGGTGACCTGAACGGCACGCCGGACTTGAGCCCGTACGCGACCATCGCATCTCTGGCGTCGGTGGCGACCACAGGGTCGTACGGAGACTTGAGTGGCACGCCGGACTTGAGCCCGTACGCGACGTTCGCATCTCTTGCGTCGGTGGCGACCACAGGCTCCTACGGTGACCTGAACGGAACGCCGGACCTGAGCCCGTACGCCACCATCGCCTCGCTTGCGTCGGTGGCAACCACAGGGTCCTACGGAGACTTGAGCGGCACGCCGGACTTGAGCCCGTACGCGACCTTCGCCTCTCTGGCGGCGGTGGCGACCAGCGGTTCCTACGGTGACCTCGATGGCAGGCCCGACCTTGGCGTCTACGCAAAATCCGCGGGACTTGCCAAGGTTGCGACCACCGGGGCCTACGGCGACCTCGGCGGCGCGCCCGACCTCAGCGTGTACGCGAAGACCGCGGGGCTTTCCAAGGTTGCCACGACGGGCGCCTACGGTGACCTCAGCGGCACGCCAAGTCTCAGTGTTTACGCGACGATTGCCTCGCTCGCCACGGTGGCGTTCAACGGCGCCTACACCAGCCTGACCAACCGACCCACGCTGCCCACCCTCGGTACGGACTGCGGCGCGGGTCTGGTGCTCAAGGGCCTCAAGGCAGACGGCACTTACAATTGCGTCGATGGAGCATCGATCACCGGCGGCGGCACTCCTTCTGGAGCGGTGATGTACTTCAACCTCGCGGCGTGCCCAACTGGCTGGACGGAGCTCGTCGGTGCCCGCGGCCGCACCATCGTGGGGCTGCCCTCGGGAGGTTCCCTTGGCTACACCGTCGGTACGGCCCTCGCCAACGGCGAAGACCGTCCGTCCGGCCTGCATGGGCACACAGCCTCCCAATCGGCGCACAACCACACCGTTCCGGACATCTATCCGACGGGCTCGCGGTGCTTTTACTCTTCCTGCTCGTTCTATTCGTATTACTCGACCAGCACCACGACCCAGACCGCCTCCACCGTTCAGCCCGCCGTCTCCGTCGCAAATTCAGCGGGTTCGGCGGGCATCTCTGGCACCAACGCCCCCTACATCCAGCTGCGCGTCTGCCAGAAGGACTGACCGGCGGTCTTGCCCTCGCGGCACCCGGCGGTGGTGGCTCTACGGAGTGCCTAGGTTTGGCTGGGTGCAACGAACCCCCGATCTAGGCACTAGTTCCTATTACACCTAGGTCTTCCTCCGCATACCGGCAACCTCCGGACGCTCCTATGCTGTACTCAGAAGCCGCCCGAACACGCTGGCGGCCACCGAACGAACACAGCACAAGGAGAACGACCATGAAGACCTCGAAGAACGGCGACCAAGTGACCTTCGGTGTGTACGCCTCGATGAAGCCGGTGGACATCCGGTTCGTGGGCGCGGACGGCGAGACGCTGGAAGGCAAGGCGGGCGCCCTGTACCGCCGCATCCCCACGCTGGCGATGGTCGCTCTGGCGCCCGTCTTCGGCGGCGTCTTCGTGATGGCCTTCCCCGCGCTGGTGGTCATGCTGGCCATCGTCGGGCTGGCCCGCTTCGCCGGTCGGCAGCTGGTCGGCGACACGGCGCACCTGGCCGTCATGCGCTGGGAGCCCACCACCGCGTACCTCAAGCAGACCGGCGACTCGACCGAGCCCAAGACCGACCGCGCCCCCGACGCCGACCTGGATGCCCTGCGCGATGAGGTCAAGGCCCGCCGCGAGTTCGAGCGCTAGTCGCCCAGCCCCCGGCAACCCAGCGAGCAAGTGGAAGTCCGCGTCGGTCAGACCCTTTCGACCACGCTACCAGCCGCAGCCCCGGGTGAAGTAGTCGGGGCCCTGCAGCTCACTCTCCGCCGTCCACGCAGGCCAGAAGTTCTTGGCGCGCGCCACCAGGTCCGCGACCTCCGGGTCCTGAGCCGCTGCCTGCTGCATCGCCACGCCGTCCAGATCGATGCGCCCGCTGGCCGTGCCCAGACCCGGAACTCGGGTAGACAGCCGGTGGATGGCGGTGTGCTCTGCCCACGGGTCGCTGGCGTCGACCATCGGGCTCAGGCCGGGCAGGTCGGACCAGGCCTCGATGAAGGTCTGCTCACCCGCGTCATTGAAGGTGAATTCCTCATAGATGAAACATGGTTTGCCGTTGCCCTGATCCTGATAGTCAAACGAGACCCGGCAACGCGCAAACGGCTGCACCGCAAAGGCCCGGCAGTCGCGGTGGGTGACCAAGGCCGGCGCGAACTTCTTGACCAGCTTGTCCGTGCTCTCCAGCTGCTGGCGGGTAAAGCCGGTCAGCTTCAGCCACGGCGTCCACTCCCAGCGCACCGCCAGCTCGGCATAGGTCGGCGTGCGGTCGGCAGGTGCGCTCACATCCAGAGCGTCGAAGTAGCGCTGGGCTTGGTCGACATAGTAGGCGGCGGTCTGCTTGGGCTTGGAGCAGGGGGACAGCGCTCCGTCCGCCGCCAGCTTGCACGCGGCCTCGGCTGGCGAGAGGGCAGGCGCTCCGCCAGACTCGTCGGCGCAACCCGCCGTCAGCAGCAAGGCAAACGCCATGACCAAACAAGCGGTAGCCGGTGCCGGCAGTGGGTGTGTGCGTGGCAACGGCGTCATCGAATCCCCGGGCTGACGTGTGGCATCGGGCACGGGCCGCTACTCCTTGCCGATCCGCTTCTGTCCCGCCAGCACCGCCACGACGGCGGCAGCGCACGCGACCTCGACAAGAAACGTCATCAGTCCGCCCAGATGCAGCAGTCGGTGACCGATCAGCCCTCCCAGAAACGACCCCGCAACGCCTGCCAATGCGGTGGAGAACCAGCCCAGGTTCTGGCGTCCCGGCAGCAGAGTCCGAGCCAAGGCACCGATCGCCAGACCCACCAGCAGCGCCCAGACGAGCTTGAACGTCAGCCCGACCAGCCAGAAGCTCAGGAACAGCACCACCAGCATGGCGAGGATCGCTAACAACTCCATGAAGTTCCTCCGCAGGCCTTACCCGCCCAGGTCCTCGTTGACGATGGCCTTCCATGTCTTGACCGCGTGCGGCAGGAACGCGGGCGGCGCCTTGTTGAACGCCGGATCAGCCTTGTACTTCCCGCCCGCGTGCTCAGTCTCGGTGATGGGCACCCGGGTCTCGCCGCGCAGCACGTACTTCTCGCCCCCTTCCGTCATCAGCACCTTGAGGCCGATCGGGCTGACATCGCTGCGGCAACCGAGCTTGTAGGCAAACGTCGCCTCGCCCACCCCGTCGCCATCCAGATCCGTCACCGCGTAGGCAGGCTGCAACAGGTCCAGCGACGGGTCCGCCCAGCACTTCTGGACCGCGTCATTGAACTCGCGCACCAGCCGACCGTCGGCGTAGTGGCGCACGACCAGCCGCTTGGTGGTCTGGGATTCGTCGTCGGCGGTCTTGCCGGGCTTGACCTGAGTGGTCCCCGCAAACACCAGCAGGTTGTCGCCGGCGCTGTCGGTCCAGGCCATCGCGTGCAGCAGCGTACCCTTGGGACGCAGCTCTTGCGGCACGTTCTTCAGCACGACCGCGCGGGGCTGCACGGCGGAAGCGGCCAGCGCCGAATGGGGCAGGGCGACCGCGAGACCCAGCAGCGGCAGCGCCAGAGACCGGTACAGGGAGCATCGACCGAACATAGCGCACCTCCACGGCAAACAGGTCCGCTCGCGCGCCGCGTGGGGCTAGCGCTGGGACACGGACTTCAGGAACTCAGGGCTGACCTCGATCTGCTGGGTATTGCGCAGCAGCGTGCGGTCCTTGTGCAGGATCTTGGCGACCGTCGGTGCGCGCAGGCGGTGGGCATCGGGCATGCCGGAACCCAGCAGCGGCCGCAGGTACAGGTAGAACGCGTCGGTCACGTCCGTGCCAGACTCGGACAAGAAGGCGTCGGGCATGGTGCGGGTCTTGCCGGCGACCAGATCGAGCTCGTCGAAGCGGTAGTCGACGGAGTAGAAGCCGGTGCGGCGGATCGTCACGGTACCGTCACGGTCCAGCCAGTGGGCGAATTGAACCGCCTTTTCGCCTACTTCACGGGCCTCGTGCTGGTCCACGTCGGACACGCAGCCCAGGAACGACCGCTGCAGGAAGCCCATCGTGTCGGCCCGCACGCGCTTGATGCCCAGCTTGTTCTTGACCTCGTCGACCAGCATGTCGGCCAGCGCACCGGTGCCAGAGAGTTGGACGTTGCCGTGGTCGTCGCGTTCGATCTTGGCTGCGAGCCTGGAGGCAATTGGCACGCCCTCCGCGTCGTGGATGCCCTCGCTGATCGCGACGATGCAGCGGCCCAGACGGTCGTAGGTGCCCTTGATGTCGGCCAGGAACTTGTCGAGGTCAAAGGTGCGCTCGGGGACGTAGATGTGGTGCGGACCGTCGTCTTCGAACTTGCGGCCGAACACCGATGCTGCGGTCAGGAAGCCCGCGTGGCGCCCCATGACGACGGCCAGATGCACCCCTGGCAGCGCGCGGTTGTCCAGGTTGATGCCGGCAAACGCGCAGGCGACAAACCGCGCGGCAGAGGGGAAGCCGGGCGTGTGGTCGCTGAGCACCAGATCGTTGTCGATGGTCTTGGGGATGTGCACCAGTCGCAGGGCGTAGTTGGCCTTGCTGGCCTCTTCGCGCAGCACGCGCAGGGTGTCGGACGAGTCGTTGCCGCCGATGTAGAAGAACGTGCGGATCTCGTGGGCCTTGAGCACCTGGAAGATCTCGTGGCAGTACTTCTCGTCCGGCTTGTCGCGCGTCGAACCCAAGGCCGAGGCCGGCGTGTGGCCGACCATCTCGAGGTTCTGGGTCGTTTCTTGCGTCAGGTCGATGAAGTCCTCGTGAATGATGCCCTTGACGCCGTGCAGCGCGCCGTAGACTGACGTGACGCCAGCGATCTTGCGGGCTTCGAGTACGACGCCGACCAGCGACTGGTTGATGACCGCGGTGGGGCCGCCGCCTTGGGCTACGAGTACTTTACCTTTCAGCATGGGGTGCTTTCTCCGTGGGGGGTCGCCCGGTTGCGGCGTGATGCTGGCGCGACGCGGCGTTTCCGTCAACGCTTGGGGTTGTGCGGTTTGGGGTGGTCGCGACCGCCAGTCGAAGACCCACCACCGTTCTCGCACGCGAACAATCCATTTTCCCGACGCGCTCTGGTGGGCGTTCAGAGAACACCTATTCTGATAGAGCAAGGCCATCCCGCCCGCAAACACGAGGAAAACGTGGACACCCTGACCCGTCGAGAAGCCCTGCAGCGTCTTGCCGTCGCCAGCGCCGCCGTCGGGGTCTCTGCCACCGCCGCTGCCGCCTGTACTTCGCCCCAAGGACCCGCCATGAACGCCGCCGCTGCCGCTCTGCCTGCCCCCGCCGTCGCCGACCCCGTCGTCAAGCTGACGCCCATCCACGGGCTGCACTGGCCGACGCTGGACCCGTTTCTGTTCTGCGCCCACCACGACGACGCCTTCCCCAGGGGCAACGGTGCCTTCGGTCCCGCCACGACCCTTGCCGGACGCAACATTGGGCAGGACTTTGACGGCAAGGATGGTTGGAACATGTACCACGGCGAGCGCGTGCCCGGCTTTCCGTCGCACCCGCACCGGGGGTTTGAGACCGTCACGCTGGCGCGCAAAGGCTACATCGACCACTCCGACTCGCTGGGCGCCGCCGCGCGCTTTGGCCAGGGCGACGTGCAGTGGCTGACGGCGGGCAAGGGCATCCAGCACGCAGAGATGTTTCCGCTGCTGGCCGACGACCAACCGAACCCAGGAGAGTTGTTTCAGATCTGGCTCAACCTGCCCGCCGCCGACAAATTCGCCGAGCCGCACTTCTCGATGCTGTGGGGGCCAAAGATCCCCAAGAGGACGCTGACCGACGCGGCCGGCCGAAGCACCGAGATCACCGTGGTCGCCGGGAAGTTCAACGATCTGGTGCCGCCCGCGCCGCCGCCCAAGTCCTACGCCTCGCGCCCCGACAGCGACGTGGCCATCTGGGCACTGAAGCTGCAGCCCGGCGCGGAGTTTCGCCTGCCCGCCGCCAAAGTCGGCTCGAACCGGCGGCTGTTCTTCTTCGCCGGCGCGTCCTTGCAGGTGGGCACGCGCCACGTCTCGGGGCATCATGCGATCGACTTGAACCCGGCCACCGACGTCGTGTTGACGAACGGCCCCGCCGAGACGGAAGTCCTTCTGTTGCAGGGCAAACCGATCGGCGAGCCGGTCGCGCAGTACGGACCGTTTGTGATGAACAGCCGGCAGGAGATCCAGCAGGCGTTCTCGGACTACCAGCGCACCCGCTTTGGCGGCTGGCCGTGGCCCGACGAGGCGCCGGTGCACGGAAGGCAAGGACGCTTTGCGCGCAGACCCGACGGCAGCGTGGAAGAGGGAGCGTGATGGGCGAAGACGGTCAGGCGAATCGGTTTGTTGCAAGCGCCGACTGGGCAACGCTGTACCGCAGCGACCGCGTGTGGACGTTGCGATTTGTACAGGCGGTGTGCCTGGTGCTGGCGGTCGTGTGTGGCGGGCTGATCGCCGCGTCGTGGCATACTCCGACCGACCCGGCACGCCCCTACGACATGTACGTGGCGTGGGGACTCTGCCTCGCGGCGATCGTCGGGCCGAACGCGGGCATGGTCTGGTACCTGCGCCGCTATGTGCTGCAGGTGGAGGTCGCGGCAGACCGGCTGCGCATCACGCACGCGCGCCTGCTGTTCGGCCGCTGGACGCGTGAGCTGGTCTTGGCGGATATGCTGGGCACGCAGTACGTCGAAGGCCGCCTGCCGCCAGAGCTCGAGGGGCGCATCCCTGTCGATGCCCCTTGGACCTGGCTCTACACGTCGCAAGGCAGGCTACTCCTCGACGAGCAGGGCGAGGGCAGCGACCGCGTGCAGGAGTGGCTGGGTCAGGTGCGACGCGACGCGCCGAAAGTCAGGCGGTAGCCGGGGTTGCGTGCGCAACGGGGGCCGTCCGCGACCGACCAAGCCGGCGAATCGCTGCGGGAGTCCGTCAGAAAGCCGGAGCCCGGTCCTTGGCATCGAAGAAGAACTGCAACACCAGGTGCGCCCGCGCCGCCCAGGCTGTCTCGCTGTGGTTGCCGCCTTGGACCTCCAGGTAGCCAAGCGTGTCGGGGGGTGTCAGTCCCAGCCCCGTCAGCACGCTCTTGGTCTGTTGCGTGTCGGCCAGCTCGTCGTTGTCGGTGCCCGCATCCAACCACACGCGCACGGGCAGGTTCTTGGGTGGCGGATGCTGCACCACCCAGGTGGCAAACGTGTAGTTCGCCCACATCCAGGTGCCGCTGAGGCAGGCGCCGCCGCTCCAGGTCTCGGGGGACAGGAACAACGCATAACAGCTGATCAAACCGCCCAGCGAGCTGCCGCCCAACACGCGCCCCTCGCGCCCCGGCTGCAATCTGTACCGCTTCTGGGCGTCGGGGACGACGGTGCTGTTCAGCCATGCGACGTAGGTCGCGCCACCGCCACCATCGCCGTACTCCTGGTCGACCCAAGGCGTGTACTCGTAGATGCGCGTCTTGCCGGCGTGGTCGACGCCGACGATCACGACCTCTTGCAACTTCGCGTCGCTCCAGGACTTTTGCGCGGCCTCGTCGAGCTGCCACGACACCCCGAAGCTGGCCGTCTCGTCCTCGAACAGGTTTTGTCCGTCGTGCATCAGCAGCAGCGGATAGGTCGCGGCCGTGTTCTCGTCGTATCCGGGCGGCAGCCAGGTTCGCAGGGTGCGCGTGCCGCCAAACGGACCCGGCAGCGAGTAGTCCTCGCGCCGCCCCTGGGCTTGGCTCGGGTCGAAGAACGGGTACACATGGCGCTCAGAGCCCGGCTGCACCAGGTAGTTCGCCCCCACCGACCACGTGTTGCCGCCCAGCAACGCCTTGACCTGCAATACCTTTGTCGCCACCGGCAGGGTGAAGCGTGCGGCCGTTCCTTGCACCAGATCGGGCTTCAAATCCGCGTTCCACGACAACGGCGCGATGTCGCCGCGCAGGGTCAGTTGAGCGGCATCGGGGTGGTGTACCCACACGACGGTGGAGGGGACGGTGGCTGTGTCAGCGTCGGAATCGGGGGTGGCGTCGGTGTCGGTGTTGGCCAGGGTGTCGGTGTCGGCAGCAGTGTCGGTGTCGGCAGCAGCATCGGCGGCGGCATCCGCCCAGGGTTCCCCAGTCGCATCGGCAACTTCCGCAGCGGCGTCGGCGTTCGAGTGCAGACCGGCGTTCTGGATGGGCGTCCCACACGCCGAAGCAAGCAGCACCAGCACCCAGGTCGACAGAAGGACCCGGTCACCGTGTCCACTGGCGCAGCCATCGCGCGTGTGCATGCAACCCCTTCCGCTCGCTGGGCAAGCCCGTCACGAGACGTTACGCCGGTGCCCCCGACACGGCAACTCGTGCGGCCGAGGTCAAGCGTTTGACTCCAATCCGATCCGGCCCCAGCATCGACGCCTTGTGCAGGCCCCCGGCCCCGTCGGAAGTCCCGCGGCGCCGCGATGCGGAGGCCCTGCGCACCCCGGACGCCCATGAGCCAGACCGCCGATACCCTGCCCACCCACTCGCAGAAGACCTTCATGGGTCACCCGGTGGGCCTGTTCGTCCTGTTCTTCACAGAGATGTGGGAGCGGTTCTCGTACTACGGGATGCGCGGCCTGCTGAAGCTGTACATGGTGAACTACCTGTTCGTCACGGCGCGGCAGGTCTATCAGGGCGGAGCGTACGATGCGACCAAGATCGCCGACCCCAACTCCGTGTTCGGCTGGGGCTTCATCCAGACGCTGCTGCCCAAGCTGAATGCGGCTGAGGCCGTGCAGTGCATCCAGACCAAGGTCGCGATCCTGACCCACGGCGACGCGGTCAAGGGGTTGCAGGCGGTGTCGGCCGACGTGGCCCAGCGCATCGCCGAGCAGACCTGTTCGGTCGAGCCCCGCGCATCGGTCATCTACGGCTGGTACACCGGCCTCGTCTACCTGACGCCGCTGCTGGGCGGCTGGATGGCCGACCGCTATCTGGGGCAGCGCCGGTCGGTGCTGATGGGCGGTCTCGTCATGGCGGCGGGCCAGTTCCTGCTGTTTGGCGCCGAAAACATGTTCTTCATCGGCCTGCTGCTGCTCATCGTCGGCAACGGTTTCTTCAAGCCGAACATCTCGACCCAGGTCGGCAGCCTGTACCCCGAAGGCGACCCCCGCCGCGACGGCGCTTTCACGATCTTCTACATGGGCATCAACCTGGGCGCCTTCCTGTGCAATTTCGTCGCGGGCACCCTGGCGATGGTCTATGGCTGGCGCTACGGCTTCCTGGCGTCGGGCTTCGGCATGCTCATCGGCGTCGCCGTCCAGCTGGCCGGTGCCCGTTTCCTGGCCCCCGACACGCTGGCCCAGCGCAGGGCCGAGCGCGCCAAGGCTGGCGCCGATGCCGCCAAGACCCCGGCCGTCAGCGAGCCGCTGACGTCGAACGAGTGGCGTCGGGTGTGGGCGCTGGTCGCCCTGTGCGCGCTGAATGTGATCTTCTGGGCGGTGTATGAGCAGCAGGGCAACACGATGCAGACGTGGGCTGACGAGCAGACCATCTGGCCGTCGTGGGCTTCGTCGACCTGGTTCCAGTCGGTCAATCCGTTCTTCATCTTCCTGCTTGCGCCGTTCCTGGATTACTTCTGGCGTCGTCAGGCCAAGAAGGGCACTGAGCCGTCGTCGGTGTCCAAGATGGTCATCGGCTGCTTCGTGCTCGGCCTGTCGTTCATCGTGATGATCGTCGGCGCCAACATCGTCGGCTCGGGCAAGGGCAGCTGGCTGTGGCCGATCGCTTGCACGCTGATGCTGACGATTGGCGAGCTCTACCTGTCGCCGATCGGCCTGTCGCTGGTCACCAAGGTCAGCCCCGTGCGCATCGTCAGCCTGATGATGGGCATGTGGTTCCTGTCCAGCTTCTTCGGCAACATCTTGTCCGGCTACATCGGCCAGCTGTACACGTCGATGTCCAAGGACGCGTTCTTCTTCGTGTTGATGGTGCTCGGCCTGGGTTCGGGCGCCATGATGTGGGCGTTCAACAAGCCGCTGAAGAAGGCGCTGCACCACGAGTCCGACGCCGCGGCCGTCTGACCGTCCCTGTTCCGCCCCACCTGACCGTCGCGTCCCGGCCGACAGGGCCGCGTCGCTTGTCGCCGTCCTTCCGCGGCCGTACGCTTGCGCGGTGTTTGCCCCGCTCAACGTCCGCCCGGAGGCTCCGATGCGCCCATCGACCACCCAATTTCTCAGGGTTCGTGGTCTCTTGCTGCTGGCGGCGATGGCGCTTGTCGGACGTTCGGCACCTGCTGAGGCCGCCGTGCCTCCGTTTGTGCAGGTCGAGGGCGTCCTGACCGGCGCTGGCGGCACGCCCGCGGCCGATGGCGACTACGACATGGTGTTCCGCCTGTACGACGCGTCGGCTGCAGGTCAGGCGCTGTGGTCAGAGGTCGGAACCAAGGTCGCGGTCCAAGCCGGCGGGTTCCAGCACGTGCTGGGCACCAAGACGGGGATCGAGCCCAAGATTTTCGCGTCGGCGTCTGAGGTCTGGCTGGGCGTGCAGGTGGCGACAGAGCCAGAGCTGCCGCGCAAGCGTCTGGGGTCGGTGCCGCTGGCCTTGCGTGCGGCGATTGCGGAGGGCCTTGACTGCTCGGGTTGCGTCACGCTTGCGCAGCTGGATGCACAGGTGTTGTCTCCCTACGCCAAGACCGCGGACCTGTCCAAGGTCGCGACATCCGGTCAGTTTGCCGACTTGAAGGGGGCGCCGGACCTGTCGGTGTATGCGAAGATCGCGTCGCTGGCTACCGTCGCTTCGACGGGAGGCTACGCGGACCTCGAGGGGCTGCCGGACCTGAGCGTCTATGCCAAGACGGCCGCGTTGGCCAAGGTCGCGACCAGTGGCAAGTACGCCGACGTCACGGGCGGACCCTTGGTTGGCAAGGCGTGCGGCACGGGTCTGGTCATGAAGGGCATTCAGGCCGACGGCAGCTACGACTGCGGGTCGGTGGCGTTCTCGGCGGCGGATCTGCCCAAGGACGGTCTGGACGAGATCTCGAACGGCTTGCTGTTCAACCAGTTCGACGAAGTGGCGATCAGCACCAAGACCCCGACCGCCATCCCCGACAACAACCCGGTGGGCATCAGCGACCTGATCGATGTGCCCGACTTCGGCGTCGCACAAGTGCTCTCCGTCACCGCCGACGTGGCCAACAGCGACACCGCCAATCTGGTGATCAACGCCATCGACCCGACCGGCACCAAGTTCGTGCTGTGGAGCAAGACCGCCAAGGGCACCGCCGTGAAGACCACCTGGCCGACCGACACCAAGACGGTGTCCGGCGACCTGACCACCTGGATCGGCAAAAACCCCAAGGGCAAGTGGTACATCGAGGTCATCGACACGGCCTTCCTGAACAACACGACCGACGGCGAGCTGAAGTCCTGGAGCGTCAAGGTCAAGGTGCTGTCGTCGGCCAAGGTCGGCGCGGGCGGAGGCTTTGTGCTGAAGAACGCAGGCGATCCGCCGTACACCTGCAACGCGTCGGTCAGCGGCTCGATCTACTTCGACACCAAGCTGAATGCGATCCGCTACTGCGCACTAGGGATCTGGCGGACGCTTGCCGACACCTGCGGCAACGGCATCCTCGAGTCCACCGAAGAGTGCGACGACGGCAACAACGCAGACGGTGACGGGTGCAGCGCGACCTGCGTGGCCTCGCTGGGGTTTGCCAAGAGCAAGGCCGGCACCTCGTGCCTTGCCATCTTCAACGCCGCGACCAGCGCCAACCTGACGCTGAAGGACGGCGTGATGTGGGTCGACGCGAACGGCGGAGATGCAGCCGACGCGTTTCAGGTCTTCTGCGACATGACGACCGACGGCGGAGGCTGGACGCTGGTCATGAAGGCGGGTCCAGAGTGCGCCCACACCTGGTCATCGCTAGACCAAGGGTCCTCGTCGCTGACCAACACGACGCTGCCGGGCGCCAACGTGCACTACAAGTTCTCGGACGCGGTGATGAATCAGATCAAGGACTCGGTGACCAAGGCCGGCGACGCCATCGCGGTTCGCCTGTACGAGTCGCAGACCAACAACGTCAAGAAGTTCGGCAAGGCGTCCTGCAAGCTGTGCACCAGTTACGCCGATGCTTGCGACAGCGACTGTGTTTGGGGCACGCCCACCTACTCCGCCACACCGGTCTGGACCAATCTGTCGAACGGCGACGACTGGAAGTGGTACCTGGGCGCGAACAACATAGGCGGTACGTGGGGTTGGGAGCGCATGAGCATCTACGGCCGCTCCAGCTGCGCCTTCCACTACGGCTGGGTCGGCGGCTACTACGGCGGCACCATGTGGGTTCGGTAGGGTCGTTCCGCCTGAGCTGGTCTGCCTTGCTGGTCCGCACGCCCGGACGTACGCTTCGGCAGTGCAACATCGTTGGGGGTTCTCATGTCGCCTCGGTCTTCCGTGTTTCGCAATGTGGGTCTTTCGGTCGTCTCCACGGCGCTGGCGCTCGTCGGCCTCGTCGGTTCGGCAACGGCCGCCGTGCCCCAGCTGGTGCAGCTGGAAGGCGTTTTGACGGCGTCCGCGGGCTCGCCTGCTGCCGATGGTGACTACGACATCGCGTTCAAGTTGTTCGACGCGGAGGTGGCCGGCAACCAGTTGTGGACGGAGGCAGTTGCCAAGGTCACCGTGAAGTCCGGGGCCTTCCAGCACTTGCTGGGCACGCAGACAGGGCTGGATCCGGCGCTGTTCGCTGGCGCGGCGGAGGTCTGGCTCAGCGTACAGGTAGGCGCGGATCCGCCGCTGGCCCGCAAGCGCATGGCGTCGGCACCGCTGGCGCTGCGCAGCGCGATGGCGGAGGGGCTCGACTGCTCCGGGTGCGTCAAGCTGGCGCAGCTGGACCCGCAGATTCTGGCGGCGTTTGCGAAGAAGGCCGACCTGTCCAAGATCGCGACTTCAGGCGCATATGCCGACCTGTCGGGAGCGCCGGATCTGTCGGTGTACGCCAAGACCGCGGCGCTGTCGGCCGTGGCCCTGTCCGGAGCGTATGCAGATCTGGAGGGGCTGCCTGCCTTTGCGAAGGTGGCAACGTCAGGCAAGTACGCCGACGTGGCCGGCGGCCCGGCGGTGGGGACGGCGTGCGGCACCGGTCTGGTGATGAAGGGCATCAAGGCCGACGGCAGCTATGACTGCGTGTCGGCGGCGTTCACCGCAGCGGACCTGCCCAAGGACGGTCTGGACGAGGTGTCGAACGGCTTGCTGTTCAACCAGTTCAACGAGGTCGCGACCAGCACGACGGTCATCGAGATTCCGGACAACAACCCGGTGGGCATCAGCAGCGTGATCGACGTGCCGGATTTCGGCGTAGCGCAGGCGCTGTCGATCACCGCGGAAGTCGCCAACAGCGACACCGCGAACCTGAAGATCACCGCGATCGACCCCGCGGGGACGAAGTTCGTGCTGTGGGACAAGACCACCAAGGGCACCCAGGTCAAGACGACCTGGCCGACGCTGACCAAGACGGTGTCGGGAGATCTGACGACGTGGATCGGCAAGAACCCGAAGGGAAAGTGGTACTTGGAGGTTGTTGACCTCGCCTTCCTGAACAACACCAAGGACGGCGCACTGAAGGGGTGGAGCGTCAACGTGCAGGTGCTCGCGTCCACCAAGGTCGGCGTGGGCGGCGGACTGGTGCTGAAGAATTCCGCAGCGGAACCCTACACCTGCACGGCGTCGGTCGCCGGCTCGCTGTTCTTCGACTCGGTGAACAAGACGGTGCGCTATTGCGACGGGACCGACTGGCGCACGCTTGCCGACACGTGCGGCAACGGCATCCTCGAGTCGAACGAGCAGTGCGACGACGGCAACAACACCAACGGCGACGGCTGCAGCGCGACTTGCATGACCGTGTGTGGCGACGGCAAGAAGGTGGGCAAGGAGGAGTGCGACGACGGCAACAACGTCGACACCGACGCCTGCACCAACGCCTGCGTGGTGGGCAACTACGGAAAGGCGCAAGCGAATCCGGGCACCAGCTGCCTCGACATCCTGACCAAGTTCAAGGCCGCATCACTGACCCTGACCACGGGCGACTACTGGATCAAGGCGCCCAAGGGCCAGGTCATTCAGGTCTGGTGCGACATGGTCACCGAGACCGGCGGCTACACCTACTTCCCCATCGCCAGCGGCGGCAAGACCACCTCGGCCTTCACCGACGACAACACCTGCAAGGACTACGGCCTCGACATCTTCATCCCGCGCAGCAAGGCGCAGTGGACGGTCGTCCTTGCCAAGTACGACTCCAGCTACTTTGCGGCCATCCCGGGGGTCTACAAGGTCGCCACCAGCAACGGGGCCAACTACACCGGCTGCATCATGCGGCACCCCGCCTCCTACGGCAGCGGCTGCGCAGACTGGAGGGTGGCGGACGCCGGGCGCTGGTGGCTGCGCGACGCGACCTACAGCGAGCCCAATGGCGACTACACGGGCAACTGCTGGCTCAGCATGTACAAGTGGGACGTCAACGACATCCAGTTCAACGACGGTGGCTGCGGCAACCCGACGTCGAAGTACATCTGCTCGACCAACGACAAGCTCTAGACGACCTTGCCGCCCGCGATGGCCGCTCCTGCAAACCGCAGCGAAGGCACCCGCAGGCTTCCCGCCAGCCACGGGTCGTTGCCCAAGGCCTCCAGCCGCTTCCAGAACGTCTTGTGGTTGCCCGTCAGGTTCATCTCGGTCACCGGCGGGCCGATGGCGCCGTCTACGATCAACCGCCCCTGGATGCCAACCGAAAAGTCGCCCGTCAGCGGATTGGAATTGCCGCCGCTGAACGACGTGACCAGCACGCCGGTCTTGGCCTGTTGCACCAGCGCCGCCAGCGGGTCCTTGCCGGGCGTGGCGACCAGATTGGACCAACCGCCCGACGTCGGCTTCATTCCCAGCTTCTTGCCGTAGTACCAATCCACAAAGAAGTTCAGCAGCTTGCCGTTCTCGATGAACGGAAACGCCTGCGCCGGCAGTCCGTCGCGGTCGAAGCTGCGCGAGCCCAGTCCGTCGGTAAGCGTCGGGTCGTCCCGCAGCGTCAGCAGCTCGCTGGCCACCAGCTGTCCGGCCTGTCCATCCAGAAACGAGCGCTTCTGTTGCAGCGCCGAGCCGGTGGCCGCCTGCAGGTAGAACGACAACAGCGTTCCGACGGCGCGGTTCTCGACGACCAGCGCCAACTCACCGCCTTTCTGGGTCTTTGCGCCGATGCGGTCGAGCGCGCGCTGTGTCGCTTCCTTGCCCAGGGCCTCGGGCATGCCCAACGCGGTCAGCTTGCGTCCGGCGGCCTGGCTCCACTCTTCGGGTCGCTTGTCGCCTTCGGATACCGTGACTTCGGCCGACAACCCGTAGTAGGTGCCGCGCTGGACCCCGTGCAGGCCGTTGCTGCCCAGCATGACGGTGCCGCCGTCCTCGTCCGACAGATTCGCCGTCACCGAGATCACGCGCGGGTCGCCGTGTCCGGCCGCATCGACCGCCGCCGCCAGCTTCTTGCGCCGATCGGTGTCCAGCTTGCCGTACTCCGCATCCGACAAGGGCAATTCTGCAGGCTTGCGCAGCACCAGCTCGGGCGGCGGCAGGGTCCGCTCCGGGTCGGGGTCCAGCATCCGCGTCAGCTTGACCGCGTCGGACAGAAACGCATTCAGCTCGGTCGGCCGCAAATCACTTGTCGTATGGGCGGCATAGCGGCCGTCGGCATACACGTGCACCGTCATGCCGGCAGAGCGCGACTCTTGCAGCTTCTCGAGCTTGCCGTCGCGCACCTGCACTTCCACGCCGCGCGACGCCCGCACCACCACGACGGCGTCCTGCGCGCCCAGCTTCTTGACCTGGTCCAAGGCACGCTCTGCCGTCTTCTGCTCTTGATTCATGGGGTTGCTCACGCGGCACCTCCGACGGTGATGGCCTTGACGAGCACCGTGGGCATGCCCTGCGACACCGGCACGCTCTGGGCGTTCTTGCCGCAGGTCCAGCCGCCCTCGTCTATCGTCAGGTCGTCGGCCACCATCGAGATGCGCGTCAGCACCTCGGGGCCGTTGCCGATCAGGTTCACGTCCTTGACGGGGCGCGTCAGCTTGCCGTCTTCGATCAGCCAGCCGGTCTTCAGGAAGAAGGTGAAGTCGCCGCCGCCGATGTTGACCTGGCCGTTCGAGAAGGACTCGCAGTACAGGCCCTTCTTGACCGACTGCACGATCTCGTCGCGGCTGTGCGGGCCCTTTTCCATGTACGTCGAGCGCATCCGCGGCATCGGCACGTGGCGAAACGACTCGCGGCGGCCGTTGCCGGTCGGGGCCACGCCGTAGTGCTTGGCGCTGATGCGATCGTGCAGGTACGACGCGAGCTTGCCGTTGTCGACCAGCACCGTCTTCTGGCTGGCACTGCCCTCGTCGTCCACATGGATCGAGCCGCGCGCGTCGGTCAGCGTGCCGTCGTCGACAATCGTCACGAACGGCTCGGCGATCGCCTTGCCCATCTTCGATGCATAGACGCTGGTGTTCTTGCGGTTGAAGTCGGCCTCCATGCCGTGGCCAATCGCCTCGTGCAGCAGGATGCCGCTGGGGCCCGCGCCCAACACGACCGGCATCTCGCCGCCCTTGGGCGTGACCGCCTCGAACATCATCACGGTGCGGCGAACCGCCTCGGACACCAGACGCTGCAGCGCCTGCGGCGAGTAGATCGAAAAGTCCTTGCGGGTGGCGATGTTGTACAACCCCGTCTCGCGCCGCCCAGCCTGCTCAGCCACGCACGAGGCGATCAGGCGCGACATCGGCTGGTGGTCGTGAAACGACAGACCCTCGCTGGTCACGACGTAGATCTCGTGGTCCGAGTCCGTGTAGGTCACCACCGTCTTGACGATGCGCGCGTCTTTCTTGCGCAGCGCCTCGTTCACGCCCAGCACCAGGTTGCGCTTGGCCTCGACCTCGACCGCGCCGTGGCGAATGCCCGGGTCGTAAAAGCGGGGCAGCTTGGCCAAGGCGATGGCCTGCGGGATGACGCCCGGCTTGCCCTGCGCGATGGCGGCGGCGGTCGAGGCGGCCTGTTTCATTGCTTTCAGATCAATGACTTCGGTGAACGCATAGCCGACGGTGTCGCCCTTGACTACGCGCACGCCCATGCCCAGATCAGCCGACGTCGCGGCGCGGCTGATCTTGTCGTCTTCGCACACCAGTTGCAGCGACCGCGTCCGCTCGAAGTACAGGTCGGCGAAGTCGGCGCCGCGCCCCATCGCGACGGCCAGCACCGCGCGCAGGTCCTCGGGCGGGATGCCGAACGGCGCTCCAGTCTGCGGTGGGGTCGGCCGACCGGCGGCGGGACCCGACGACGACGAACCGTCTGCGGCAAACAAGGGGTGGGCGATGGCCCCGGCGGTCACGGCGGCGCCCAGCTGCAGCAGTCGGCGGCGGTCCAGGGCATACGGGTCGAAGGTCGGGTCGTGCATGGGGACTCCAAGGGCAGG
>JBMOIG010000035.1:0-35535 GCA_049317445.1 Myxococcota bacterium
CCTGTTGCGTCAACGGATTGTGCGCGGCGTCGGTGTGATTCATCGCTGCAGCCCCTCCCCCCTCGCGGCCGACCGGTACCCCAAAGGGCGCATGAGGGTAAGCAAAGGGGCTTCGACCGTCAATCACGGACAATTTGCGGCGGAGGGCTTGCAGGGCCTCAGGGTCGGTGCTAAAAAGCCGCGCGTTCCGAGTCGAAGGTGCGTCCTTCGACCATGCGGTCGGCAGCCCCCCGGGGGTATAGCTCAGTTGGGAGAGTACTTGACTGGCAGTCAAGGGGTCGTGGGTTCGATTCCCTCTACCTCCACCAGGCAAGGCCACCGAACCAGCGCGGAACGCAGCGACAGGGGTCCCCACGGGGGCCCCTGTTGCGTTTTTGGCGACCTTCCGGCCAGATGCCCGCTTGGCCCTTCCCGATCGCCGCGCCTGCTGAGGTCTCCCGTGCCCAACCCTGCCGCCCGCGCCGCGACGATCGGGCCATCGCCTGAGTCCCTGCGCTTGCTGAAGTGGTGGCGCTGGCGCGTCTTCGCAGCGACTTGGCTGTGCTATGCCGGCTACTACTTCGCAAGAAAGCCGTTTTACATCGTCAAGGCGGATCTGGGCCGATCGCTCGACCTCGACGCGACGCTGCTGGGCGTGTTGGGGTCGGCCTATCTGATCGCCTACACCGTCGGCCAGTTTACCGCAGGGGCTGTGGGTCCCCGGCTGGGCGCGCGCCTGATGCTGCTGATCGGCATGGGGGTGTCGGTCGGTGCCGCCATCGGCTTCGGCTTCGGCCACTCGTTTGCATGGTTCCTGGTGCTGATGATCTTGAACGGTCTGGCGCAGGCCACGGGTTGGTCCAGCACCGTCGGCAACATGGCGGCATGGTTCCACCGCGGCGAGCGCGGCACCGTCATGGGTGTCTGGGCCACCAACTTTCAGATCGGTGGCGTGCTCGCCAGTGGGTTGGCGTCGTGGACGCTGGCGCGGTGGGGATTCCGGTACGCGTTCTTCTCCGGTGCGCTGGTGCTGCTGGGCGTGCTGGTGTTCTTCTTCTTCAACCAAGCGAACAAGCCGGAAGACAAGGGGTTGCCGCCCGTGGTCGACCCTTCCGAACAAGCGTCAGCGACCGACTCGGCCACAGGGTCTGGCGAGCGTTGGTCCAAGGACGTCTGGTGGACGGTCCTGCTGATCGGCGGAACATATTTCGGTCTCAAATTCATCCGTTACGCGATATGGAGCTGGGCGCCCTACGTCCTGTCGAACAACTTCGGTCTGGCCAAGGACGACGCGGGCTACGTATCGACGATCTTCGACGTGGCCGGGGTTGCCGGCGTGATCATCACGGGTTGGCTCAGCGACCGCTTCTTCCACGGCCGACGTGCGCTGGTGTCGTTTCTGATGGTGCTGGGGCTTGTCGCGGCCACGCTAGGCATGGTGACGATCGGCAGTGGGTCGGTCACGGCGTTCGCGATCTCGATGGCGCTGACCGGGTTCTGCCTGTACGGCCCCGACGCGCTGCTGACCGGCGCTGGCGCCCAGGACATCGGCAACCAGGCCAGCGCCATTCGCGCGGCGGGCATCATCAGCGGTCTGGGCTCAGCGGGATCGGTGGTGCAGGAGCTGGCGATCGGCAAGTCCTACACCGACTCGGGCGGCGACATGGGCCCGATTCTGGCGATGCTGTTCGGGTCGTCGCTGCTGGCGGCGGCGTGTCTCGCCGTGATCCTCGTGCGCAACCGGCGTGGCAACAGCGACCTATAGCGCGTCCAACTCCGCTTACGGCTTGGTCATCAGCTCGGGGCGCATCACCTCGTCATAACGCTCTGCCGTCAGCAAACCCAGCCCCAGCACCGCTTCACGCAGGGTCGTGCCGTGCTGGTGCGCGTGGTGGGCAGCCTTGGCGGCGGCGTCATAGCCGATGTGGGGCGTCAGGGCCGTGACGGTCATCAGCGAGCGGTCGACGTTGCGCTGCAAGACCTCCCGGTCGGGCTCGATGCCGCGCGCGCAGTGGACGTCGAAGCTGTCGCAAGCATCGGTCAACAGGCGAATCTCCGTCAGCAGATCATGCGCGATCACGGGCATGTAGACGTTCAGCTCGAAGTTGCCCTGACTGCCGGCGATGCCGATTGCGCTGTCGAGCCCCAAGACCTGAACTCCGACCATCGCCATCGCCTCACTCTGGGTCGGGTTGACCTTGCCCGGCATGATCGACGACCCGGGTTCGTTGGCGGGGATGCGGATCTCGCCCAGACCACAGCGGGGCCCACTCGCCAACCACCTGATGTCGTTGGCGATCTTGATCAGGCTGACCGCCAGCCGCCGCAGCGCGCCGCTGCACTCGACCGCTGCGTCGCGGCTGGCCAACGCCTCGAATTTGTTCGGCGCGGTCATGAAGCGGATGCCGGTGAACGAGGCGATCTGCCACGCGACTCGCTCTGCGTACTCGGGGTGCGTGTTCAGCCCGGTGCCGACGGCCGACCCGCCCAGCGCCAGCTCGTACAAGTGCCCCAGCGTATTGCGGATCGCCTGCAGGCCGTGTTCCAACTGACTGGCGTGACCCGACAGTTCCTGCCCCAGCGTCAGGGGCGTGGCGTCCATCAGGTGGGTGCGGCCGACCTTCAGCACGTCGTGAAACGCCCCCGCCTTGCCGTGCAGCGTTGCGTGCAGGCGACCAACCGCGGGAATCAGGCGCAGCAGCAGGCCCTCGGCCGCGGCGATGTGCAGGGCGGTCGGAAAGGCGTCGTTGGTCGATTGGCACCGGTTCACGTCGTCGTTCGGGTGGATCGGCTGTTGCCCGCCAAGCGGCTGACCGGCCAACTCGTTGGCTCGGTTGGCGATCACCTCGTTCATGTTCATGTTCGTCTGGGTGCCCGACCCCGTCTGCCAGACCACCAGCGGAAAGTGGTCGTCCCAGCGCCCGACGATCACCTCGTCCGCCGCCGCCACGATCAGATCGCGCTTTTCGGCAGGCAGCAGCTTCAGGTCGGCGTTCACCATCGCTGCAGAACGCTTGACGATGGCCAGCGCCCGGATGAACTCGCGGGGAAAGCGGTCCTGCCCGATGCGAAAATGCTCGAGACTGCGCTGGGTTTGCGCGCCCCAATAGCGGTCGGCGGCAACCTGGATCGGGCCGAAGCTGTCGTGCTCCGTGCGGAAGGTCATGGCAGCTCCTGCGAGGGCGAATCGATGGACGAGGCGACGATGCTAGGCGCGGCCCAAGGACCGCAGCACGGCCTGCACGAGGTCGGCATCGGCCCCGCTGGGCGTGGACTGGGGCTCCGCGGCTGGACAAGCCGACCCGGGACGACGGTAGGGAGGCGAATTCGGGTGCGCGATCGCGAACAAGCGGTCGACTTCGGCGGACGGCAGCGGCTCTGCGCCCCCCATCATCTTCACGGCAGCGTAAATCTGGGCGGTGTGCTCCAGGGCGTCCAGACGGGCCATCGCGGTGTCCAGGTCCGGCCCCACCGTGACAGAGCCATGTCGCTCCATCAGCACCACGTCGTAGCAGGCGAGAAAATCCCCCAACATGGCAGGTACTTGCAGCGTTGTCGGAGTCGTGTACGGTGCGGTCGCCACCTGACCACAGGCGAACACGACCTCAGACACCAGCACCTCGCTCAGTCGCCCTCCCGCCAGCTGGTAGGCAATCGCCATGGGCGGGTGGGCGTGAACGACCGCGTGGACGTCCGGGCGGCGTTCGTAAGCGACCAGATGCAAAGCGATTTCACTGGATGGCCGACCCGCCTGGCGACCGACTGGCCGGCCCGACAGGTCGACGACGATCATGTCCTCGGGCTTCAAGCGCCCCTTGTGAACACCGCTGGGCGTCGTCAGGACGCGGTCACGCCCCAGACGGACGCTCAAATTGCCGTCCATCGCCCCGGACAGGTGGCGGTCGTAGATCTCGCGCGCCGCCTCAGCGACCTGCTGGCGGGCGGCCCGCTCGTCGATGCGTTCGGAGGTCGAGGGCACGGGATTGGCTCCGACGGTGCGGGTCAACGGACGCGCTGAATCACGCGCTCCTTGGCGGTGAACTGCAAGGCGTCGATCTTCCAGGAGTTGCCGTCTCGCACCAGCGGCACGTCGTACTTGGCCTGCGAGCCTTGGTCGCTGGCGCGCCGCAGCTTGATCCAGGCCTTGTCACCCTCGACCTCGACCGACTCGATGTTCTCGGTGACCAAGTAGTAGTACGGGTGACGGCTGGACTTTCGCGCATCGTCGCCGCGTGACAGAGCCAACAGTCCGCCGACCAAGGGCTTGGATTCCTTGGTGAAGCCGTCCAGGAACGCCTCTTCGTCGCCCAGCATCGCCGCGGAAACGATCGACAGGTACACGTCGCGGGCGTCGCGGACGTACAGGAAGCGGTAGTAGGCGTAGGCGCCACCGGCCAACAGCGCGACCAACAACACGGCGATGACGATCTTCTTCAAGCGATCCCCCGGGTCATTCGCGCGGCTGCAGCGCCTGCAGGAACAGGTCGGATTCGAGCAAGTCGATGCGCCACTGGCCCTCTATCAACCGCAGCGGCACGCGGGCGGTCTCCTGCCCCTGCTTGAACATCACCACGGCCAGCTTGCCCTGTTCCACGACCTCGACCGCTTCGCCCTTGGGCAGCAGTGCCGTCGTGGGTCGGCCGTCACGCAGCACGCGGTACACCTTGCCGGACTTGTTCACGACGTCGGGTGCCGCCTGCAGGAATGCGGCGGACTTGGGCTCCAGGAGCGTAAGGAAACCCGCATCGTCCTTCGCGGCGAGGGTCTGGCGCGCTTGAGCGATCACGTCCACGGGCGAGTCGCGGCAGCCTGCCAGCAGGGTCAGCACAACCACCGCAATGCCCCAAGGAATGCGGTGCACAAGCGCGACCAACGGCCTCTGCTCAGGTTGTCGCGGGGGGTGGCGTGCTGTGTCGACCATGGGCGGTGGGGTGACACGATTCGGGGGGGCCGTCAAGCCGTCGTGACCGGACGGACACCGGCATCCGCGCCTAACATGTCGATGTTCCTAACGTTTCAACCGGCGCACGCGAGTCTGTCCGTGGCTCTGCCTCGGCAAATTCCGCCCCGACGTGATCGACAGGCTCGGCACCTGTGGCTACAGTCGAGCCGTCCCCGCCTCCCCCCCGCCGGAGCCGTCGTGGTCCAGCCCGCCCGCCCGCAGTCGACGCCCCGCCTCGCCCTCGCCCCCGGTCCCGCCGGTGCGCCCAAGGGCCGGCAGGCGCGTTTCGTCGCCATCGCAGGCAACATCGGTGCGGGCAAGTCGACGCTGACCTCGTTTCTGGCTTCGCAATTCGCGATCCGGCCGTTCTACGAGCCCAACGACTCGAATCCGTACCTGACCGATTTCTATGCCGACATGATGCGGTACGCGTTCCACAGTCAGATGTACTTTCTTTCCGCGAAGTTCCGTGCTCACTTGCAGCTGGCGCGGCTGCTGGACGAGGACCCCGCCACCGTCTACGTGCAGGACCGGACGATCTACGAGGACGCCGAGATCTTCGCCCGCACGCTCTACACCCGCGGCGTGATGTCGGCGCGCGACTACGAGACGTACTCCAGCATGTACCGCGCCATCCGCGAGACCCTGCCCAAGCCCGATCTGCTGATCTACTTGCGGTGCAGCCTCAAGGGGATCCGTCGGCGCATCAAGGTGCGCGGTCGCCCGGAGGAACAGGCGGTCGACCCGCGCTACCTGCGCGCGTTGCAGGACGCCTACGAGACGTGGTTTGCCGAATACGACTTGGGGCCCACGCTCGTCATCGAGACCGAGAAGCTCGACTATCTGGAGCACTGGATCGATCGTCAGGACCTCGTCACGGCGCTGGACGGCCTGCTGTGCCGCGCCCGGGCCGGTATTTGACGCGTTGCGTCACCACCGGTTGCCACCGCTTCCCCGCTGAACCTACACTGGGACGACCGTCGTCGAAGGCTTCGCTTTGACGCACGGGACCAGGCGGCAGCGACCCCGGCGGTGTCTCCCATGGCCTTCTCCGTCCACCAGCGCCCCGACCTTCTGCAGCGCCTTCAAACGGAAGTCTTCGACCTGATCGTGGTCGGTGGCGGCATTACGGGTGCTGGAATTGCCCGCGATGCGTCCCTGCGGGGGTTGAAGGTAGCCCTGATCGAGCGGGGCGACTTCGCTTGCGGGACCTCGTCGCGGTCGTCCAAGCTGATCCACGGTGGCCTGCGGTACCTGGAGATGGGCGACATCGCCTTGGTGTTCGAGGCGGTGCGCGAGCGCCAGCGACTGATCCAGCTAGCGCCGCATCTGGCCCGTCCGCAATCGTTCCTGCTGCCGGTCTACGAAAAGGCCAAGCGGGGCGTGTTCATGCTGGACATCGGCCTGACGCTCTACGACCTGCTCGCGTCGTTTTCCGGCGTGCTGCGGCACCGGGCGCTGCGCAAGAAGGCGATGCAGCGCATGGAACCCCTGCTGCGTAGCAAGGGACTGTCCGGCGGTGTGCGCTACTTCGACGCGATGACGGACGACGGTCGGCTGGTGATGGCCAACCTGCGTGGCGCAGCGCAGGCGGGAGCCGTGGTGGTGCCTCGGGTGTCGTTCGAGGCGCCCGTGCTCAAGAACGGCCAACTGACCAGCGTGCGGGTTCGCGACCAGTGGGACGGCCAAACGCTGACGGTGGCCACGCGCTGCGTGGTCTCGGCGACCGGCCCATGGACGGACGAGCTGATGGGACTTTGGCAAGGCGAGCCGGTGCCGTCGATGCTGCGGCCGTCGAAGGGCTCGCACATCGTGCTGCCGCGCGAGCGCCTGCCGCTGGCGCACGCAGTGATGATGTCGGCGGACGACGGTCGCATCGTCTTCGCCCTGCCCTGGCCGGATGCAACCGTCATCGGCACGACCGACACGGCCTATGAGGGAGACTTCACGGACCCGCGGGCCACCGTCGAGGACGCCGAGTACCTGCTGAAGACCGCCAACTCCCACTTCGAGGCCGTGGGAGGCGGCCTGACGCTGAACGACGTCATCAGCGCGTGGGCGGGGATCCGACCGCTTGTCGCTGCAGAGGCCGATCAAGCCAGCTACCGCATCTCCCGAGAACACGTGATTTCTTCGGACCCCCGAGGCATGGTGGCCGTCGCGGGCGGCAAGCTGACGACCTACCGGGTGATGGCCGCCGAGACCGTCGACGCTGCGTGCAAGCTGATGCCTCCGGCGCGGGCCGCGGACCTCAAGCCCGCCCTCACGCACCGCCTGCCGCTGCCGGGTGCCGACCGCATGTCGTCGCGTGCGCGGCCGCTGGAGACGCTGACGCAAAGCCTTGTGGCCACTCACCATCTGACGGAACCGTTTGCCCGACACTTGGCGTACCAGTACGGCTCGGACGCCGACGAGGTCGTTGCCGCTTGCCTCGCCACCGATCAGGGTCTTGAGCCCGTGGTGCCTGGCCAGCCCGTCGCGTGGGGCGAACTGCGCTGGATCGTTCAAGAAGAGCTGCCGATGACACTGGTGGACCTGACGGTGCGCCGCACGCCGCTGTACTACCTTTCGGGCGAACGCATGGCCCCAGCCATCGGCGAGTTGGCGCGGCGAATGGGCGAGTGGTGCGGCTATTCGCCTGAGCGGACAGCACAATTGTCCGATGAGATGCGCAGCTTCATGGCCCACCATCGCCTGGAGCGCCCTGCAGCCCAGGTAGCGACGGAAGGGCCGAACGCCTGAGCAAGACCACCCCTCCGCAGCGCGTGTGCAATGTGTTTCAATGCGACGCTAGCCACGCCCTGACGGAGCCGTCCGCATGAAACTGTCTCGATTCGCCCGTGCCGCACGCGCCGCCTCGCTGGGAGGAATCGCGGGAATCACCCTGATCCTGACGGGTTGTGATCGCCCCTGCGATCAACTGGCGGACCGACTTTGCCAAAGGGCCGGGACGGACGACGCCGCGTGCGCCAAGTGGCAGGACCGCGTGAGTCGCGTCTCGACCAAGACCTGCGAGGTCGGGCTGCGCGCGCTCGACCGTGACCGCCTGCGCTGAGCCCCAGAGGTGTCCGTGCCCGACATCGACCCCGACTATCCTCCCGAAAGGCTGCGCTTGCCCGGCCCCCGCGCCCTGTGGTGGGTCGTGGGCATCCTTCCCGTCGTCGTCGTGGGCGCGGTCATCGCGTCCGCCAGCGTGCAGTCGACGCCGGATCTGGAGGTCGGACTCGAGCTGCGGTACCGCACCCTGTTTTGGCGCGTCAGCGAGTACTACGGCGGTCCCACAGCGACGCGAAGTAGTGAGGTCCGCCCGGGGCAGGCGGCCGCACTGCCTGACGCAGCCACCGCCACGGCCGAAGCCCTGACCACCACGCCCACCGAAGTCGATGCCCCTGGCCCGCCGCCACCCACCGCCGGTCGCGGGGCCGATGTCCGCCGCGCTGCAAGGGAAAAGGAAGCCGAAGACCTGATGCGGCGGCTGCAGCAAGAGAGCGAGCGCGCCAACGCCGAGACGCTGCGCGACCTGTTCCGCCGGGCGCAAGAGCTGCCGCCTGCCCGTGCCGGTCGCCACGCCCGCCCGGCCACCGACTTTCCACAGGCCGTGGTCGCCCACATGCTTGCGGTGCATGAGGATGCCCTTGCGCTGGAGTTCGCTGCACGACTGCCTGCTCCCTCCCGCGACCTGCTGGCTGCCCTTGCCGCGGTACCGGCCGACGTGACCCCGACCGCGGCGGCGGCCGGACTGCCCCCTCGCGTGCCGCCCCTGCCCGTAGCCCAAGCCGTGCGCCAAGCCCGCGAGCGCAGCTTCGGGCGCGACTGGAGCCCCTACACCCGCCAACTGATTCGCGCCCGGATTCTGGCTGCGTCCGGCGACTTCTCGGCCGCACGCGCTGTGCACCGCGAGATCCGCGCCCAAGACGAGCGGATCGTGCCGCTGATGATGGCGATCGGTGGCCTGATGGGCCTTGCGCTGTTCATGGCGATGGCGCTCGCGATCTACGCCTCGATCCGCGGGCAGCTGGCCAAGGTGAAGGGAGATCCGCCCTGGCGCTGGCTGCTGCAGCGGTACCCCGGGTTGCCGGACGACAAGCCCTATCTCTCTGATCCGCTTGTGATGCTGCTGGGTCTGGCGGGCTGGCTGACGGGCTATCTGGGCCTGGGCCTGTTGTCGGCGGCCCTGCCCGGCGAGCGGCCCGCCTACGGCCTGACGACGCTGATGCAGACGTTCGGCGGAATCCTGTTGGCACAGGCCGTGATCCAGGCGTTTGGCCGCGCCCACCCGACGCTGCACACCGCCGCGCGCTTGGGGGGCCCCGACGCCCCGCCGTTCCTGCGCGCCACGACCGCTGCCCTGCGCATGTACTGCCTGCTGCTGCCGGTGGTGTTTCTGGCGACCATCCTCAACGCCATGATTTTTCAAGGAGGACCGCCGCACGCCGTGGCCGGCTACCTGCTCGAAGAGCCGGATCCGTTGCAACTGGGCACGTTGGCGCTGGGCGCCGTCATCGCCGCGCCGCTGGGAGAGGAGCTGTTCTTCCGCGGCTTCCTCTACCGGGCCATGCGGCAACGCTGGGGCGTGCGATGGGCGCTGCTGGCGACGTCGGTGCTGTTTGCCTTTATCCACGCGTCGCCGTCCGCCTTCTTGCCGTACGCCGCGCTGGGGCTCGCGTTCGGTCTGGTGTACGAGTGGGTGGGGTCGTTGTGGGCCTCGATCACGTTGCACGCGTTGTGGAATCTGGTGGTGCTGTCCGTGGCGATTGCGGCTGCACTGTCATGACCTTGCGAACGTGGAACCTTGCACCGTCCGCCGTGCCCCTGTAGCGTCATCTGTGTCGTCCGCCCCCCCGACGAAAGGAGTTCGAAATGTCTGTCGACTACAAGTCCCTCGGTCTCGTGAATACCCGCGACCTGTTTGCCAAGGCGGTGAAGGGCGGCTATGCCATTCCCGCGTATAACTTCAACAATCTAGAGCAGATGCAGGCCATCGTGCAGGCGTGCACCGAGACGAAGTCCCCCGTGATCCTTCAGGTCTCGGCCGGCGCGAGGAAGTACGCGAACCAGACGCTGCTTCGCTTTCTGGCCCAGGGCGCGGTCGAGTACGCCAAGGAACTGGGCGGCGGCAAGAACGTCCCGATCGTCCTGCACTTGGACCACGGTGACACGTTCGAGCTCTGCTGCGACTGCATCAACTCCGGCTTCTCGTCCGTGATGATCGATGGCTCTCACCTGCCCTACGAAGAAAACATCGCGCTGACCCGCAAAGTGGTTGAGTACGCGCACGCCCGCGACGTCTCGGTCGAGGGCGAGTTGGGCGTGCTGGCAGGCGTCGAAGACGAGGTCTCGGCCGAACACCACACGTACACGCAGCCCGAAGAGGTCGAGGACTTCGTCAAGCGCACCGGCGTCGACAGCCTCGCCATCTCGATCGGCACCTCGCACGGCGCCTACAAGTTCAAGCCCGGCCAGGTCCCCGACATCCGCATGGACATCTTGCGCGAGATCGAGCGCCGCATCCCCGGCTTCCCCATCGTCATGCACGGTTCCTCGTCGGTCCCCGCTGAGCTGGTCGACCAAATCAACCAGTACGGCGGCAAGATGTCCGACGCTGTGGGCATCCGCGAGGACCAGGTCCGCGACGCCTGCACCTCGGCCGTCTGCAAGGTCAACATCGACTCGGACGGCCGCCTGGCCATGACCGCCGCCATCCGCAAGGTCATGTTCGAGAAGCCGGACGAGTTCGACCCGCGCAAGTACTTGGGACCAGCGCGAGACGCACTGAGGGCCGTCTACAAGCACAAGAATCTGAACGTGCTTGGCTCGGCCGGTCACGCGTTCGACTGACCCCGCGTGACAGCTCACTCGCGCGCGACTCCCCCATTGCCTCTGGGGTCCAACGTCGTTGCGTTCCCTTGCCACCGCCACGACCCAAGACGGCTTGACCGTCGCCCATGCGCGTGGTGCCATGTGCCTTGCCCGGCCTTCCCCCCCTAGCTTGGCCCAGGCAGGAATTCCCCATGAAGATCAGATGGTCGCGACGGCTCGTGGTTGCCAAGCATCGGTGCGTCGCGTTCACCGCGCTGGCGTGTGCTTGGGCGGTGACCGGCTGCGTCAACGTCTCGACCTTGCAGACCGCGCGGACCCTGCCACCCGGCGACCAGCAGATTGCGGTAGGTGGCGGCATGGCCACGTTTCCTGAGCTCACGAACCAGGGCGAAGTCGCCGCCCTCTTCGACACCATGTATTTCGGCGAGGTCGATTGGCGCATCGGCCTGTACGATTTCCTGGACGCTGGCGTGCACGTGACCTTCCCCGGCACCAGCGGCGGCGACGTGAAGTACCAGTTTCTGGAGGAGGGCGGCTTGGCCATGGCCACCGGCCTGTCGCTCGGGGCCATCCAGATCTCTTCGACCTCGAGCTCTGAGGACACGACGAACGGCGCTACCGACGAGTCAGGAACCAGCGTAACCGCTGAGACTTCCGATCCGAAGCTGACCATCATCGATGTGATCGTGCCCCTCTATGTCAGCTTCCACATCGACGAGGCGCTAGCCCTGTACGCGTCGCCCAAGTACCTGCTGCGTGCCTTCATCGGCGACTCGACCGCGGTGGCGCACTACGCGGGAGGGACGCTGGGCGTGCAGCTGGGCGACGGTGTGGGCCTGATGGCCGAGGCGTCCTACCTCAAGGGGCTCTCGGACAGCGCGACCGACACGCTGCAGTACAATGTCGCCTTCTTCTGGTCCCGCTGATCGAGTTGGTGAGCCCGATGCCGGGCCAGGAGCCGACGATGCGCGTCAACTTCGGTGTCACTGCCCTCCCGTGTGCGGTCCTGCTGTCGGTTCTCGCGGCCTGCAGCGGCGTGCGTTTTGATGCGGCCGACCCGTCCATGCGACTGCGGCCGATCTCGCGCAAGACCGTCGCGCGGGCCGTCGACGACCCCGCCCAGCTGGAGCAACCCGTTGTTCGTATGGGCGTTCTGCACACATCGCCGGGCGAATTGCAGACATCTGAGGCGACCAAGGAGCTCTCCGAGCAGGCGTGGCGCTACGGCTGCGACGCGGTCGGTCCAGCGCGCCGCGAGGACACGCCCAAAGGCCCGGTGTGGTCCTGCGATTGCCTGCGGTCGGCAAAATTCGCGTGGAAGGGCCCAGCACCTGCCGGTTCACCGGTCGCAACGCCACCGCCCGCCGTGGCTGAGACGGTTCCGCCTGCAACGGAGGCCCCAGCGACGCCAGCACCGGCACCCGGAAAGGGAGGCAAGCGCAAAGCTGAGGCGGCCGCCCGCAAAGCCGAACCGGCGCCAGAGCGCAAGGCAGAGCCCGCTGCTGAGCCCAAGGCCGAACCCGTAGCCGAACCCAAGGCTGAAGCTTCAGCCCCGGCACCGCGCCCCGACCCCGAGGAAAAGGCCAGGCGCGCCGCGGCTTCTGCCGAGCTTGCCCGCAGGCAACGCATGGTCGATGAGGCTGAACGAGCTGCCGAGCGCAGCGACGCCGAAGCCCAGCGGATGGCCAAGCTGAACGATGCGGCCCGGGCGCGAGAAGAGGCCCGACAAGCCGCCGCTGAGCAGGCCAAACAGAAGCGTGACGCCGACCGGGCAGAGAAAGCCCGGACTGCTGCGGAAACCGCCGAGCTGCAGCGCCAGCGCCGGGAAGCCGCGGCCGCGGAAAAGGCACAGACCGCAGAGCAGGCCGCCCAAGCCAAGCAGCAGCAGCGTGATGCCGCAACTGCGGAGAAGGCTCGTCTTGCGGAGGAAGCCGCGGAAAAGGACCGGTTGCGGCGCGAAGAAGCGCAGGCAGCGAAGGCACGTAAAATCGCAGAGGCCGCAGAGGTCGAACGCCTCAAGGTTGAGGCCGTAGCGCAGGAAAAGGCCCGCAAGGTTGCCGAGGCGGCCGAAGTCGAGCGCAAGCGCGCGGAGGCTGAGCGCGTGGCCCGCGACGAGGCCGAAGCGCAGCGCAAGGCCGCCGCAAGACAGGCCATCGAGGACGGCAACAGCCCGGCGCTGCTGGACTATCTGGCCCGCTGGCCGGACGGCGACGACGCCACCCGGGTCTTCGTCGCCCTGCAGCGCGCCGCAGCCAACGAGTCGGTGAACTGGCTGTCCGACGCGTCGGTGGCGGCCTCGGCCGAGTTTGTAGAGCGACGGCTGCCGGCCCCGCCGACGCTGGCCGCGGATCTGACAGAGGCGAAAGCCAAGCGCTGGCGCTGGCTTGTGCCCAAGGAAGTGAACGCAGTCTTTACCCTGCGCAATCCCACCCCACACCCGGTCGTTCTGGAGGTCGAGCTCGGCGGCACGCGCGTCTTCCGTCTGGTTCAGGGCAAGCAGACGCTGCCGATCAAGCAGACCCTGCCCTGCGTATGCGAGGCCAATCCGGCGAAGTCCGTTCAGGAGGACCGCCTCGAGTACCGCGGCACTTGCGCGACCTCTGCCGCGCCGCGGGTGGTCGGGATGCGTCCCGCGGAAGCCGAACTCGCTGTCGACAAACGGGCCTGCGACCCGGAGGTCCCCGCAAACGTCGTGGCCAAGGTTTGGAAGATCGTGACGAATACGCGAATGGTGGCCGCGCATTTGGATTGGCTGATGGACCAGCTCCGGCGCCGTGCGGACGACATGAGCCAGGTCGACGGCAGCCTGACCGTCCTGCAGAAGCCGGTTGGAGGTCAGCCGACGCCGGTTCGGGTCCACTTCCGCAACCATGCCAACCGGGGCTTGACTGTGCTCTACGGCGTCGGAACCGGCCGGGACGAGCGGCTGTTGCTGCCGAAGGGAGGCGACCAGGAGGTGCTCCTCAAGGTCCTGCCCGATGTCGCTCCCGACCTGCGCATCGTGGGGCTGCTGCCGGAGCTGCGTACGACCGACTGGTTGCTGGGCGGTTGGACGCTTGGCCCTGCGCGTCTTGCCCTGCTTCCCGACGCGAGCGGCGAGCTGGTGGCATTCGCGCTGGTCGCCGACGCGGGCGGATTCCGCACTGCAGTCTATGCCCCGGTGCGTATGACCGGAGGCGTGGCGACGTGGGTGGCTGCGGTGCCGGCAGAGTGGGCGGACGCCGTGCTGGGCAAGACGCCAACCTGCGCGCAGGGTTGCACGATGCAGCTGACGTTGCGCCTGTCGGATCAAGAGCGCTACGACATCGGCGGCGCAAGGCAGCTCGTTGTCGAAGCCAGCACCGGTGGCAAGCGGGCACAGGTGCGCTTCACCTCGCAGTGGTGACCCCGACACCGGACCTCGGACCGAGCCAATCCCCTGCCGCCTTGACCGAAACCGCGCCACGTCGAACCCACACCGGTGGGGTCACCGGCCCAGGTACATAATTCTCTCGACCCCCACCCTGTTCGCGGTGATTCGCCCGATTGGGGACTCGCGGCGGTCGGCTGGTGCTGGTATCCTTCGACGTTTCGCCCGCGCCGTCGGAAGAGGCACGGCAAGACCGCCCCAACAGGAGTTCCTCGATGCACGCCGCCCCGTTCCGTCAGGACTGGATCCGCCGGGTACCGCTCGCCCTGACCTGCGCTCTCGCCCTTCTGCTGGCCGCGTGCAGCGGCTCCAATGAAGGCAGCGAACCCGTCGATGCGGGCCTTGCCATCGGCCTGAAGCCCGGCCAGCTTTCGCAACTGAAGAGCGTCGAGACTACCCTGTCGTCGCTCAAGGTCGGCGCCGGCACCGACGTCACCGTCACGTGCATCGGCCAGCCGGGCGACATCGCCATCCCCATGCCCGCGTTCCAGATCACGCCCAAGGAAGGTGCACCGTTCGCGGGCGCCGTCATCACCCCGACGACCGTGGGCGCCTACGCCGTCGCGTGCAAGGCCGGCACCGCCGTCGATGCAACGCCCGAGCTGTTGACCGTGACGCCGGGACCCGCGGCCACCATCGAGACCGCCGTTGCCCCCACCCAGATCGCTGCGGGCGAAAAGGCCGTCACCACCTGCACGGGCAAGGACAAGTACGGCAACGCGATTGCCAGCTCCGACGCCGACTGGAAGGTCACGATCGCCCCCGAAACCTCAGGCAAGGTCGAGGGCATGTCCGTCGAGGGGCAGAAGGCCGGCACCGTCTCTGTCAGCTGCGCGCGCGCGGACGCAGCCAAGGCGGCCGTGACCGCTGCAAGTCTGCAGATCGTAGCAGGTCCCGCCTTCCAGACCGTCGCGACGGTCACGCCGCCCAGCTTCGTCGTGGGCGCGGGTTCGTCCGACGTCTCGTGCGCCACCGAAGACGCATTCGGCAACGCCGTCCAAGCGGATGCGGCCAGCTACACGATTGACGCGCCCGCGGACCTGACGCTGACCGGCAAGAAGCTCGAGTCGACGAAGTCGGGCAAGTACGACGTGACTTGCAAGGCGGTCGGCGTGGGCAAGCAGAAGGCGGCCGTGCTGGAGGTCAAGCCCGGCGCGCCCCTGTCCATGACGCTGTACGCCAAGCCGGACCAGCCGAACTACAAGATGGAGGACACCATCAAGCTGTACGGCATGGGCAAGGATTCCTTTGGCAATCCGATTCCCGACATGGCCATCGAGCAGCCGGCGGCCGTCACCCCGACCGACGGCGTGCAGGTCAACGGCGGTGGCAAGAGCTACACGTTCAAGGAGGATGGCGTCTACCTGTTCTCGGGCAAGTCCAAAGACTTTCCCACGCTGTCGGCGGAGCTTGAGCTGAAATGCGACTCGAAGGGTCCGTTGGTCATGTTCACCGAGCCCAAGCGCGGCGCGACGCTGAACGGCGACCAAGTGGTCGTGGTCAAGGGCATGGTCGTGGACGAGCTGAGTGCCTTCAAGTCGTTCTCGATCAACGACCAGACCATCCCCGTGGGTGAGGATGGCAGCTTCTCGATGACGCTGACGGCCAAGCAGGGCATGAATCCGATCATCTGGAAGGCCAAGGACGAGTGGAGCAACGAGTCGAATGGCGTGCAGACCTTCTACTACTCCAAGACCTGGTACCCGGCCGACAACACGCAACCCGCGACCAGCCACGTCAAGAACGGCATCGGCTTCTGGATGGCGCAGGAGATCATCGACTCGGGCAAGCACGACCACAAGAACCCCAAGGATCTCGCAACGGTGATGGAGATTGTGCTCGGGACGATGGACTTCGGCTCGCTGCTAGGCGGCGGAGCGATGCCGGTCGATCAGGGCCTCGCCTTCAAGGGCACCATCCAGATTCAGAACGTCAAGTTGGGCGATCCTGCGTTCAACGACGGCTACCCCGGCGCCGTCCTGACCGTCATCGACGGCGGCCTGCACATGGTGTTGGAGATCCACAAGTTCGAGGCCGAGGTGGTGATTCAGGGCACGACCGCTGGCTTCATCCCGGTCAATCAAGTGGGCAAGATCACCGCCGACAAGGTGATCATCGAGGCCGACCTCCTGATCACGCTGGACCCCGCCACCGGCAAGGTCACCAGCGAGGCCAAGAACACCAAGGTCAAGATGGACAACTTCGGCATCGAGCTGTCGGGCATCACCGGCACCCTGCTGAATTGGCTGATCAACTACCTGGAGGGCACGCTCGAGACGCTGATCGAGCAGGTCATGCAGCAGCAGCTCGGCACGATGATCGGCGATACGCTGGGGCAGGCGTTCGAGATGCTGGCGCTCGACCAAGACCTGCCGCTCAGTCCCTTTATCGGTACGGGCAAACCGGTGAACCTGAAGATCCACTCGGCGCTTGGCCTGTTGTGGTTCAAGAAGCCCTCCTCGGGCGCACCGGGCATCGTCGTCGGACTGGATGCGTCGGTGACGGCCCCCAAGAACGTCGAGCACGACGTGCTGGGCTCCATTGGCCGCGCGGGCTGCCTGCAGGCCGGCCAGACGGAAAACTTCGTGCCGGGCCTCGACTTCCCCTTGGTGGTCGGCCTCAACGACGACTTCATCAACCAGTTGCTGCACTCGGTGTGGAATGGCGGCCTGCTGAAGCTGAAGATCGGCTCGGACGCACTCGGGAGCGTCGATCTGTCGACCTACGGCATCAAGGACTTGGCCGTCGACACCGACTTCTGGCTGCCGCCGATCCTCAACACCTGCATCGACAAGGACGGCAAGCTCAAGCTGCAGATCGGCGACATGGGCCTGCACGCCACGCTGAAGATGGGCGACACGCCGGTCGACCTGAACATGTTTGCGACGATGCAGGCAACCGCCACGCTGAAGGCCGTCGACAACAAGGTGACGGGCGCCAAGGAGCTTGGTTTCGCTCTGGAAAGCATCGACTACGTCGAGCTGGAGGTCGTCAGCATCAACAAGGAAGCGGCGAACCTGAAGGACGTCTTCGTCTCGATGATCAAGACCATGCTGCTGCCCAAGCTGGTCGAGAGCCTGGGCAGCGGTCTGGGCAGCTTCCCGTTGCCGGCCATTGACCTGTCGTCGTTCTCACCCTCGATTCCGGCTGGGACGCAGCTCGCCTTGGACATCACCGAGATCGTGAATGACTTGGGCTACACCTACCTGCGCGGCAAGGTGAAGTGACCCCCAACGCTTGGTCCCGCGCCGCGATCCGCAGCGGCACTGCAGTTGAACCGGCGGCCCAGACGTGGTAGCCGGAAACCCCTCGTGGCCTCTCGGGGCCTTTCCAGCCGTTCTCCGACTTTCAGGAGTCCCGATGACCCGCTCGCTCCTCGCCCGCCGTCTCTGTTTGTACGGTGCCCTCACCGGGTTGGTCGCCGCCTGCGCGTCGAATCCGCCGCCCGACGTCGCCCCCGTGTCCCAAGGCGGAAAGGTCACCGTGATCGAGGAGTCGGTGGTTGACCCCACCCAGCCGCAGGTGCTGCTGCCCGCTTACCTGACCGCTGCCGAGCACGCCGCGTTCCTGAAGTCGGACGCCGCGGCAAACTACCGCATCGCGAACAAGCAGTGGTTTGCCAACACGGTTCCGCTCGAGCAAGGCCGTTTCCGCGCCTTCCAGGAGTGGGAGGAGATGAAGGACGTCTGGATGACCTACTCGTCCGGCACCAGCAGCAACGGCCCCGTGCGCCGTTTGTTCGCCGAACAAACGATCGCTTTCCTGCGCTACTCGACCCCGAAGATGAATGCCAAGGTCATCATTCCGGCCAAGAGCAGCGAAACGGTGTTCAAGAAGGCGCTGGTCGATTTCGGTGCGACGCCTGAGGAACTGGCGCGCGTCGAGTACATCGTGCTGCCCAACCAGACGATCTGGCACATCGACTACGGTCCGTTCCCGCTGGTCGACAAGACGACCAACACGCTCGCGTTCTCAGAGTTCAACTACTATCCGGAGCGGTTCATCGACGACGCGGTCCCGACCCGGCTGGCTACGGAGTACTACAAGGACATCTCGACCTACCGCATGCCGTTCGACTTCGAGGGCGGCAACCTCCAGGCCGACGGCATGGGCAACTGCGCCACGACGGTGCGGGCGCTGTCGAATACCGGCTACTCGCAGGAGAAAGTCCGCTCGCTGCTGAAGCACTGGGCCGCGTGCGAAAACACCATCATCGTCAAGGACATCGATGACGACGGGACCGGCCACATCGACATGTTCTTCAAGTGGATCGACGTCGACCACGTCATGTTCGGCCAATACGAAGACAACATCACGCTGGACTACAACGGCGACGGCACCGACGAGACCATCCCGCTGCCCGGGTCAAAGAACGCCGGGTACAAGGTCGCCTTCGCGCGCAACAAGCAGCGCATGGAGGACAACGTCAAGCTGTTCGAGGGCCTGACCGCCCCCAACGGCAAGAAGTACACCGTGTCCCGTCTGACCATGATGACCTGGTACAAGGACAGCTGGGGCGACCTGCCGCGCACCTTTATCAACTCGACCTTTGCGAACGGCGTCAACGCCTATCCCAGCTATGCCAAGGGCTCGTGCCAGGACCCCGACGGCGCGGTCTGCATGGACGACAGCGATTGCTGCGCAAATTTCGCCGACTGCGGCCAGCACTGCGCTGCCGGCAAGTGCACCAAGGGCACGACGGCTGAGGGTTGCGAAGATCTGCTGCCGTGTGAGGGCAAGAACGCCGCCAAGAAGGCCTATGTATGCGTTGACGACCCGGTCAAGGTCGCGCTGATCGCCAAGGCGCAGAAGCAGTGGGAAGCGGCCATGCCGACCTGGAAGCACGTGGGCCTGCGCGCCGACGTCACCGCAACGTGGTCCGGCGCGATTCACTGCATCACCCGCACCATCCCCAACAAGAAGGGCGGCAAGGTGTTTGACGACGGCCAGTGCTTGAACGGCCAGTGCGATTGCGTCGAAGGCGGCACCACCCAGAAGTGCGAGTCCGGCGCCGAGTGCGTCGGCCCCGCGTGGCGTTGCGACTGCAACGAGTGCATGGGCACGTGCCCCAACGGCAAGGTCTGCGCGGTAGACTGGGACTGCACTGGCGTCAAGCTGGCGGGCGACCCCACCCCGGTGGCCACAACCGACGGGGCCCCCAACTACGTCCCCGGTTCCTGCAAGATCGACCCGCGTCAGGCCTGTTACGGCGGCGTCGGCCCCTGCGGCGACGTGCCTTTCGAGGGCGCGTGCAGCGGCAGCTCTTACCGCTATTGCGACAAGGGCAGCCTGAAGACAGTGACCTGCCCCGCGGCAACGAAGAATTGCGGATGGATCCCCGCTCAGGGTACGTCGGGCTGCAAGGCTGATGCGGCCTGCGTCGACGAGTGCACCGAAGGCCAGACGGGCTGCTCGGTGACCGGCACGCACGCATGGACCTGCGCCAAGAGCGGCACCTGCTTTGTGCGCAAGTGGTCCGAGTGCAGCACCGTCGAGTGGTGCGACCCGACCGCCGCCAAGTGCGTGTCCAAGACCGACGTCCAGTATTGCCCGGGCGTCGTTCCGCCGGACACGACCGACACGTCGACGACCGACACCACCGGAGCCGACACCGCCATCGGCGACACCGGCGCGGACACTATGGTCAAGCCCGTGACCCCGGCCGCCAGCTCGGATAGCGGCGGCTGCACCGCCGGCCCGACCGGTGGCCCGACCGGCCTTGCGTGGCTCTTCTTCGCCGCGCTTGCCCTGGTCGCGGGTCGCCGGCGCTTCGCCCGCTAGCACAGGCCGCGCATCAGAAGCCGCCAGTCCCCCCTTTCGGAGGCCCCACATGAAGCGGATCCCTTTTCGCGCGAGCGTGTTCGTCGCGGTGGCGGCGAGCCTCGCCCTGTGCTCAGCGTGTGAGCCGCCCGTACCTCAGACGATGCCTATCGGAACGCCGGGGGTCACCGTGATCCAGGAAACGGCGGTCGATCCGGTCAAGTCGCAGGTGATGTTGCCAGCCTATGAGACCGCGGCTGAGCGTGCCCTGTCGGTCAAGTCCGACGCGGCCAGTGACTTCCGCAAGGCCAACAAGCAGTGGTTTGCCGCCACCCAACCGCCGGAAGCCGGCCGCTTCCGCGCCTTCCAGGAGTGGGAGACGATGAAAGAGGTCTGGATGACCTATGCGGCCGGGACCAGCAGCAATCCGCCAGTCCGCAGGCTGTTCGCAGAGCAGACCATCGCGTTTGTCCGCGACTCGAACCCCAAGATGAAAGCCAAGGTCATCGTCCCCGCAGCCAGCAGCGCCACCGCATTCCTGAGTGCGATGAAGGAGTTCGGCGCGTCGGACGCCGAGCTCGCGGCCGTAGAGTTCATCGCCGTGCCCAACCAGACCATCTGGCACATCGACTACTCGCCGTTCCCGTTGGTGGACAAGGCGGCGAATACGCTTGCGTTCACCGATTTCGTCTACTACGGCGAGCGGTATCTGGACGATGCGATTCCGACCCGACTGGCCACGCAATACTACAAGGACATCACGACCTATCGGATGCCGTTCGAGTTCGAGGGAGGCAACATTCAAGCCGACGGCATGGGCAGCTGTGCCACGACCGAGCGCGCGCTGCAGAACACGGGCTACTCGGCGCTGAAGGTCCGCAACCTGCTGAAGAAGTACATCGCTTGCGACAAGGCTTTCATCGTCAAGGACATTACCGACGACGGCACCGGCCACATCGACATGTTCTTCAAGTGGATCGACGTCGATCACGTCTTGTTCGGCGAGTACAACGACTCGATTGCGCTCGACTACAACGGCGACGGCACCCTCGACACCATTCCGATTCCCGGTGCCAAGAACGCTGCCTACAAGCTCACGTTTGCGAAGAACAAGCAGCGCATGGAGGACAACGTCGCCCTGTTCGCCGCAACCACCGCGCCCAACGGCAAGAAGTACACGGTCTCCCGGCTGACAATGATGACCTGGTACAAGGACTCGTACGGCGACCTGCCCCGCACCTTCATCAACTCGACCTTCGCCAATGGTGTCAACGCGTACCCCAGCTACGCGGAGGGCTCGTGCCAGAGCCCGACCGGCACCACCTGCATGACCGACGGCGACTGCTGCACCAACTTCAGCGACTGCAACAAGCACTGCGCCTCCGGCAAGTGCACCACCGGCCCCACCGCTGAGGGTTGCGACGAGCTGCTGCCGTGCGCCTCTGGCCTGAAGTGCGTCAAGGACCCGCTGAAGGTCGCTCTGCGCGCCAAGGCCCAGCAGCAGTGGCAGACGGCGATGCCGACCTGGAAGCATGTGGGACTGCGCGCTGACGTCACCGCCACATGGTCAGGCGCGATCCACTGCATCACGCGCACGATCCCCAACCTCCCCGGAAGCAAGGCGATTGCCGACGGCTACTGCGTCCAGGGCAAGTGCGGCTGCGTCACCGGAGGCACCCAGCAAGCGTGCGCGACCTCAGTCGAGTGCAACGGCCCGGCATGGCAGTGCGACTGCAACATCTGCTCAGGCACCTGTGCGGGCGGCAAGGCGTGCACCGACGACGCCGACTGCTCCACCGACGGAACCACCGTCGTCAAGGGCAGTTGCAGCATCAATCCGGCGCAAGGCTGCTACGGCACCGCGGGGGCAGGCGGCGACCCGTGTCAGGGTGTGTCCTACGAGGGGGTCTGCAACGGCAAGCAGCTGCTGTTCTGCGACCAGACGTTGAAGCAGCAGGACTGCGCCGCCAACGAGTGCTGCGGATGGGCCGCCAGCAGCGGCTACTACGACTGCCTGCCCGCCGCCCAGTGCCAGGGGTGCGTCGCCGAGTGCCAGGTGAACACCCTCGGCTGCAGCGCCGAAGCGACCCACACCTGGACTTGCGCCAGCGTCGGCGGCTGCCTGGTCCGCCAATACGCCCCGTGCGCGGCCGGCTGTGACGCGAAGACCGGGAGCTGCAAGGCCAGCAGCGGCACCCAATGGCTCGACAAGTGCCCGGCCGACCCCGGACCGGACGCCGGGCCGACCGACACCGCGGATGCCGCCGACACCTCCGACACCAATCCGCCGCAGGACGTGCAAGCCGATCTGCCGCCCGCCGACACCAATCCGCCGCTGGACGTGCAGCCCGACCTGCCGCCCGCGGACACCAATCCGCCTCAGGACGTGCAACCGGACGTGCCGCCTCAGGATACTCAGGCTGACGTGCAACCACCGGACACCCTGCCGCCTCAGGACACGGCGCCCGACGGCCCCTGCCAGCCCAACTGCTTCGGACGCCAGTGCGGCCCCAACGGCTGCGGCGGCAAGTGCGGCTATTGCCTGCCGGGCCTGGACTGCGACGACAGCATCGGCAAGTGCAAGATTGCTGAGCAGACCGACACGAATCCGACGCCGGACGACACCGCGACGCGCACGGACACTCGCTCGCCCGGTGACTCGGACCCGCGCATCCAGGACGGCATCCAGTCCGACACCGACCAGGGCACAACGCCGGTCTACTCGGCGCAACCGTCCAACTCGTCAGGTTGCTCGACTTCTGGGCATTCGGGTGCTCGCGCTTCGGGGGCCGTGTGGCTGATGCTGAGCGCGGTCGCTCTGGCCGTGCAGCTGCGGCGGCGGCGCGAAAGCAAGTACCTTACCTTGCGGTGACTTGGGGTCCGCCAGGAAGCACGCGCTCTACGCCGCCGTCGAACACTTCGGTGCGCAGCGCGGCGCGGACCGCCTCAGCCACACCAAACCGCGGACGGAACTGCAGCTGGGAGCGGGCCCGGCTGCCGTCCAACGTAGCTGCATAGCGAAGGTAGTCGGTCTCAGCCGCGGGGAAGTCTGCGAAGTGAAACTGAAAAAGGCGTTCGGCCACTCCGGGTGCCAGGAAGTGCGGCAGCTCGATGCGCGGCCGCCCCGTCAGCCCGACCAGCGTGCGCAGCGGCAGCGCCTCTGGTCCGACCACGTTGAAGACACCGCGAACGCCGGGCCGCGCCGCAGCAAGAATCGCCGTGACCGCGTCCTCCTCGTGCAACACCTGAAGCAGTGGGTCGAAGCCCATCAGCACGGGAATCCGCTGCAGCCGCAGGTAGTTCGAGATCGCGTTGTTCACGCCTCCCAAGATGTGCGCCGGCCGCAGCACCACGACCTCGATCTCCGGGTACTTCCAGAAGTACGACTGCGCAAACATGTCGACGGCAATCAGGTCCCGCAGCGCCGCGAACCGCTGGGCACCCAGCAGCGGGGCGTCCTCGGTGATGAACGCCGGGTTGTCAGCCATCGCCCCATACACGTCAGCGGTCGACAGGATCACGACCTTGGGCACGCCGTACCGTTGGGCGAACTCGAGGATCTGCTGTGTCCCCAAGAGGTTCCACGAGTGATGCTCGCCTGAGCCCTTGCGCGGGTCATGCATCAGCCCCAGATGGTAGATGACGTCGACCTTGCGGGTGCGGAACAGGTCCTCGCAAGCCTTGCGCCGGATGTCGATGCGCAGGTGCTCGATGTCCGCGGGCCGTCGCGTAAACGCCCGGCGGTCGATGCCGATGACCCGCGTGCCCTCGCGCCGGTGCAGACGTCGCGCCAGCAGCTGCCCCAGCCGTCCGCTGATGCCTGTCACCACCGCCAAGGTCTTCTTGCGTGCCATCGGGTCCTTCTCGCCGTCCTAAATGAACCAGCCCTTCCGCTCAGCAAGCCCCCGGTCGAGCATACGCTGGATCGAGCCGCGAACCTCTGCGACCTTGCTCGCAATCACCGCCTCGTCGTCGTCGGGGTCGCCCTCGAACCGAAGCGGCTCGCCGTAGTAGATGCGGTACTTCACCGGACTCGGAATCAGCGACAACGGCCCCAGCAGCGGCGTCAGCGGCGTGATCGGCATCGCGGGGGAGCGCAACGCCTTGGCCAACCAGTGGAAATCGAACAGCTGTAGCGTCTGTTCCTCCGCGCCGACGACGGCCACGGGCACGATCGGCGTGTCGGTGCGCAGGGCCAGACGCATGAACCCGTGGCCAAACGGCGTCATGCGATAGCGGTCGCGAAACGGCTTGGACACGCCGCGCGCACCCTCCGGGAACACGACCACGCACTCCTCAGCCTCAAGCAGCCGGCGCGCGTTGTCCGGCAGCCCCGTCACCTGGCCGCAGCGCAGGATGAACTCGCCAAAGAACGGCAGTGAGGTCGCAAACTTCTCGACCATCGACCGCGTCATGCGCGGCGGATCGCGGTCCAGGAACAGCCCTGCGCCGATCATCGCTCCGTCGAACGGCAGCTGACCGCTGTGGTTGCCGACGATCAGGCAGCGCCCCGACGGCACCCGGTGGATGTCGTGCGCCTCGACCCGAAACCACACGCGGTACATGAACTCGAGCACGGGAACGATGCCCCGCATCCGCTCTGGCGCGAATCCGAACGGATCCGTGCCAAATTCACTTAGGTTCTCGTTGGACAGCAGGTGGGCGATGCGCCGGTCCAACTCCTCTCGAGGCAGTTGATACCCGCCGGGAGCCAGCAACAGGGTCGCGAGCTCCGACGCCATGCCCGACGCCTCGCGCGCCATCCGGTCTGTCAGGCTGCGTCGGTGCTGTGGCTCAGTCCAGTCGACAAGCTGCTGCGAAAGCGCCATGCCAATGCGCTGCAACTTCTCGACATTCTGTAGGAACTCGCTGCGTGGCATGGGCGGTTGGCGCAACTCCTGCTGTGGCGGGGGAAGGTGCCGACAGTGGCGCAGAACGGGAGCGGATTCAAGCCCCTTGGCAGCGGAGCGCAGACCTCGTGAAGCTTGTCGAAACGGGCGATTTGTGCTAGGATTTACGCCCTTGAGTCGCGCACCAATCCCTCGGAATCGTGCGACTTTTCGACCCCTCCCCAGAGGGCCGGGGCCGGTCGACAGGCCCCCTGCACCCCGGCAGCTCCGGTTGCCCGCACCGACGCCCCTTGTGGCGGTGCCCTTGGAGACGTGACCCATGGCAGACATCGATCAGATCCTCGAACGCGCCGACGGGGCGGAAGACTACGCCGCCGATTCCATCAAGGTGCTGAAGGGTCTGGAAGCCGTTCGCAAGCGCCCCGGCATGTACATCGGCGACACGGACGACGGTTCCGGCCTGCACCACATGGTGTACGAGGTCGTGGACAATTCGGTCGACGAGGCACTCGCGGGCTTCTGTACGCACATCGAGATCATCCTGCACCTCGACGGCTCCTGCAGCGTGCAAGACAACGGCCGTGGCATCCCCGTCGGCGACCACGAAGACGGCCGGTCGGCTGCCGAGGTCGCGCTAACTGAGCTGCACGCGGGCGGCAAGTTCGACCAGAACAGCTACAAAGTGTCGGGCGGTCTGCACGGCGTCGGCGTGTCCGTAGTCAATGCCCTGTCCGAGTGGCTCAAGCTGACCATCGACCGCGAGGGCTACACGTGGTCACTGGACTTCGAGAAGGGCGCGACCGTGGGCGGGATCCGGCGGGGCGAACCCAGCAACCGCATCGGCACGCGGGTGCACTTCAAGCCCGACACCGACGTGTTCTCGATGGTCGAGTTCTCTTTCGACCACCTGACGACCCGCTTCCGCGAAATGGCCTATCTGAATCGTGGGTTGAAGATCTCGATTAGCGATGAACGGGATGAGCGCGAGGCGGTGTTCTGCTTTGCCGGCGGCATCGGCTCGTTCGCGCAATACCTCAACAAGAACAAGACGGTGATGCACGAGGAGCCGATCTACATCACGACCCGTCGCGCGCTGGACGAACACCGGATGTTTGAGCTCGAGGTCGCCTTGCAGTGGAACGACGGCTTCACCGAGCAGGTCGTGTGTTTCACGAACAACATCCGCAACCGCGACGGCGGCACGCACCTGACGGGCTTCCGTGCGGCGATGACGCGCATCGTGAACGACTACGCTGAGAAGGAAGGCCTGCTGAAGAAGATGAAGGAGACGACGCTCTCCGGCGAGGACATCCGCGAGGGTGCCGTCGTGGTGATCTCCGTCAAGCTGCCCGACCCGAAGTTCAGCTCGCAGACCAAGGACAAGTTGGTCTCGTCCGAAGTTGCGCCGATTGTGCAGCAGGTGGTCGGCGATAAGCTGAGCGAGTACCTCGCAGAACACCCAGCAGAGGCCAAACGCATCATCGGCAAGGCCATCGACGCCGCGCGCGCCCGCGAGGCTGCCCGCAAGGCACGCGACATGGTGCGCCGCAAGGGAGCCCTCGAGGGCAGCACCCTGCCCGGCAAGCTGGCCGACTGTCAGGAGCGCGACCCCACCAAGTGCGAGATGTTCATCGTCGAGGGCGAGTCGGCAGGCGGCTCGGCCAAGAGCGGCCGCGAGCGTTCGTACCAGGCGATCCTGCCCCTGCGCGGCAAGATCCTCAATGTCGAGCGCGCCCGCTACGACCGCATGCTCTCCAGTCAGGAGATCGTGGTGCTGATCACTGCGATGGGCACCGGCATCGGCCCGGACAGCTACAGCATCGACAAGCTGCGGTACCACAAGATCATCATCATGACCGACGCCGACGTCGACGGCTTGCACATCCGCACGCTGCTGCTGACGTTCTTCTACCGGCAGTTCCCCGAGATCATTGACCGCGGCTACCTGTACATCGCCCAGCCGCCGCTCTACCGGGCCAAGCGCGGCAAGCGCGAACAGTATCTGCTGGACGACGCGGCGAAGGACGCGTTCCTGATCCAAGCCGGCACTGAGGACGTCGCCGTGCGCGGCTCTCGCGGGGAGGTCTCTGGGGCCGACCTGCAGAAGCTGGTGCGCAAGCTGGTCGAGTTCCGCAGCGTGCAGCAGCGCCTGTGCAAGCGGCTGGGTTCGGCCACCGACGACCGCGTCATCGCGGGCTTCATCAAGGCCGCCCACCTGACGGCAGAGATGCTGCTCGATTTCGGAGCGATGGAAGAGGCTTGCGGACAGGTCGGCGAGTGGCTGCACGTGCACCAACCCGCGATGGGCTTGCCGCGCTTCCATACGGAGCCTGCAACCGAGACGGACGGGCACGTCACGCCGGGGTCGATCCACGTGCGCACGCGCCTGTCCGGCGTGACACGCAAGACCATCATCGGCGCGCGCATGCTGGCAGGGTCGGACTACCGGCTGCTGCGCACGCGGATTGGCGAGGTCGAGACCGTGCTGGGCAACGGCCCGTACACCATCCACCGCGCCGAGCAGACCACCGAGGTCGACGACTTCGAAGAGATTCTCGACAAGATCCTCGAGTTTGGCGGCCGCGGCGTGCAGCTGAACCGGTTCAAGGGCTTGGGAGAGATGAACCCTGAGCAACTGTGGGAAACCACGATGGATCGCACCAAGCGCGTGATCCTGCAGGTCAAGGTCGAGGACGCAGTGCAGGCCGACTCGATCTTCTCCGTACTGATGGGAGATTCGGTAGAGCCACGGCGTGACTTCATCACCGCCAACGCGCTGAACGTCCGCAACCTCGACCTGTAGCTGACAACAGAACGGGCCCTGCCTCGCGCTGGAGTGCAGGGCCCGCCTGATTCGGTAGACTCGCGCAACCTGTCAAGACTGAACTATTTTCCGGGACGGCCACCGGCGTTGCCGGGCGTTGCTGCGCCGGGACGACCACCGGCGTTACCGGGCATTGCTGCTCCGGGACGACCGCCCGCGTTGCCGGGGGCCGCTGCGCCGGGACGACCGCCTGGGGCCGGAGCGGCGGCGGCACCGGGACGGCCGCCCTTCTTCACGTCCTCGCACTTCTGCTTGATCTCCAGCTTCTTCTTCCAAATCACCTTGGCTTTGGCCGTGTCTTCCTTCACCTCGACTTGGACGGCAAAGGACTCGCATGACTTGTAGTCGATGTTCGGCTCGAACTTGACCTCCACCGTGGCTCGGTCGCCGGGCTGGGCGATGACGTCGGAGACGCGACCGGTGACCTTGCCAACTACAGCGGCGACCTTGACGCGGTAGAGGCCGGCGCCGGTGCCGGGTCCCAGGTCCACCTTGCAGACGATGGTCTTGTCCAAGCGCTGCGGCTTCTTGCCGGGAAGGGTGACCCCGTTGCTGGTGCAGGCCAGCGTGGGCTTGGGCTTGACCTTCTTCGCGTTGAGCGCCGGGGCATCCTGATTGACCGCGTTCTTCGCGTCACGACCGGGTCGCGTTCCCGGCGCATACCCGCCAGGACCGCGGTCGGCGGCGTCACCGGGCCGATGGGCGCCGGGCTGGCCGCTTCCCGGGCGTCCGGCCGCGGGCTGGGCTGGCTGGGCGACACCGGGGCGACCTGCCGCAGGCTGGGCAGGCTGCGCCGGCGCCGCCACTTGAGCTGGCTTGGCGGGCTGAGCCGGCGCGGCTGCGGCGCCAGGCCGCCCCTGAGCGAGTGCCACACCGGGAATCAGCAGGAACATCAAGGCAAAGCGTGCGGTCGAGGTCATCGCGATACTCCGTGGTCGAAAACTGTCGACGGGCAAGACTCTACGCCGCTTGGTCGTCGAGTGCACCCATGGACGACAAACAGCGGACAGGTCCAATTCATGCCAGCTGCGGCGCACATGGCCGCGGTGGCTGCCCCGCTAGGCGACCTCATCCGGCTGCGTGGGGACGGTCCGGCGCCTCTGGTTCTGCTGGGCATCGGCTCGGTCACGGGGCCACGAAGTCCATACGCGCTCCACGCCGACCCCAAGCACGTTCGCAATGACGGCGAGTTCCCAGATGCCGACCATGGGCGTCGGCAGGCTGGCGATGCGTCCAAAGCCGATCATGGTCGCGACGATGCCAAACGACAGCAGCGTGTCGAAGGCGAGCAGCAGCGGCTCGAAGGTGGCTATCGGACGCTGTCGGTCCAGGGCTCGGCCGAGGTTCGACAAGGTGCAGTAGGAAAAGACACCGGGCAACACTGCCGCTGCGACATTCCACAGGATGTCGAGAACACCCCAAACGATGAAGAGCCACCCGGCGGCCGGGTGAACGTCCTCAGCAAGAGCAAAGCCACCACAGATCTTGAAGAGGCCATAGGGGATACCGGTCAGGGTCATGTCCCAAACCCGGCGACGTAGGGGGGAATGCACGGAAAATCTTGCTCCTGCCTGGTGAGAACAGCGCACCGGGCCGCGGCTGTGTACCAGAAGCCTTCCCTTCACGCGAGGCTTTCCGGCCGCTTGCGCCTGCCGTCACTCGTACCGCAAGGCATCGATCGGGTCGAGTTTCGACGCCTTGCGGGCCGGATACAGGCCGAACACCACGCCGACCGCGGCACTGAATCCCACCGCCAGCAGGACGATGTCGGGACTCACCTGCATCGGCCACTGGAACTTCGCGGAAAGCCACTCGGCCGCCCAAAGTCCCAGCACGATGCCGATGGCGCCACCTCCCAGCGACAGCGTGAACGCCTCTACCAGGAACTGCGCCAGAATGTCGCGCGGTCGGGCGCCCACGGCCATGCGCAGACCGATCTCACGGGTGCGCTCCGTCACGCTGACCAACATGATGTTCATGATGCCAATGCCGCCGACCAGCAGGGACACAAACGCGATGCTGGCCAGCAAGGTTGTCAGCGTGCGGGTGCTCTCCTCACGGGCGCTGGCGAGCTCGGCGAGGTTGCGGATCGAGAAGTCGTCCTCAGCCGTCGGCGCCAGGCGATGGCGGTCGCGCAGCAGCGCGCGCAACTCGGCTTCGGCCTTGGTCGTTCCCGCTTGCGAAGTGGCAGCGACGTGGACCTGCCCGGCGATGAACTTCTGCAACCCGCCGCGGATGCGCCGCTGGAAGGTTGACTCGGGCACGAACGCCGCATCGTCATAGTCCTGGCCCATCGGCGACTGGCCCTTCTTTGCAAGCACTCCAACCACCTGGAACGGCACATTGTCAATGCGCACCATCTGACCGACCGGGTCGCTGCCCACCGAGAACAGCCGCGCGGCGACCGTCTGCCCGAGCACCACGACCTTGGAAGCGGCCTCCACATCGACGGCGGTGAACAGCGCGCCCTCGGTCGTGGGCCAGCTGCGGATATCGAAGAATTCTGGTGATGTTCCGGTGACTTGCGAGCTCCAATTCTGCTCGTCGCTGACGATTTGCGCGTTTCCTCGCAAGCCAGCCGCCGCCAGCCGCACGGACGGCACCTCGGTGCGGATGGCCTCGAGATCCTCCCACGTCAAGGTGAGCTGGCTGCCCGAACCGCCCGAAGCACCGCCAGCCCGATGAGCGCCGGACATGATGACGAGCAGGTTGGAACCCATGGAGGCAAAGGACTTCTCGACCTCGGCCTTGGCGCCCTCGCCAATCGCGACCATGGCAATCACGGCCGCGACGCCGATCACCACTCCCAGCGTGGTCAAGAACGAGCGGGTCTTGTTGCGCAGGATGGCCCGCAGCGCGACCCGGATGGTCTCGAACAGGTTCATGGGACCCCCAACGACAGACCGGGGTCGATCGGCGGCGGGTGCACCGGGCTGCCGGGCTCGTGCGGCTCGTCCGACAGGACGTGGCCGTCGCGCATCCACACGATCCGTCGAGCCCAAGCGGCCACGTCGGACTCATGGGTGACCAGCACAATCGTCATGCCCGTGTCGCTCAGCTTCTGGAAGATCCCCATGATCTCATGAGAATTGCGGGTATCCAGATTTCCCGTCGGCTCGTCCGCCAGCAGCAGACCGGGCTCCGTGACGATGGCGCGAGCGATCGCAACGCGCTGCTGCTGGCCGCCGGACATCTGGTTGGGATGGTGGTCCATGCGGTCGCCCAACCCGACCAGCTCCAGAGCTTTTCGCGAACGCCGGTGACGCTCCTTGCCCGAGACACCGGCATACAGCAGCGGCAGCTCGACGTTCTCGAGGGCCGAGGTGCGGGCCAACAGGTGAAACCCCTGGAACACGAAGCCAATCAGACGGTTGCGCGCATTGGCCAGCTCGTCGCGGTTCAGGTCGGACACCCGCTCGCCCCGCAGGACGTAGTGACCCGACGTCGGCCGGTCGAGGCACCCCAGCAGGTTCATCAGCGTGGACTTGCCAGAGCCTGAGGACCCCATCACGGCAATGAACTCGCCAGACTCCACGGAGAGCGAAACGCCATCCAGGGCGCGCACTTCCGTGTCGCCCATCGTGTAGATCTTGTGGAGGTCGACGACCTCTAGCAGCGGCACAGCGGCCTCCGTCACAGCACTCGGAACGCGCCCGGAGGGGGGCCGCCGCTCGACTTGGGCATTGCGGAACCCGCGACGCCCGTGACCACCTTCTCGCCTTCCTTCAGCGGTCCCTGCACGACCTCGGTCTGGACGCCATCGGTCAGCCCGGCGCGAAACTGCACGGCAAACGGCTTGCCTGCGCGCAGGACATAGACCTGACGCGGGGTGTCGGCCGGAATGCCCGCATCAGCACTTGCGCCACGGCGACCTTTTCTGGACGCGCGACCCACTGTCGGACTCTCTGCCGATGCCGCAACCACGGGTCCCGCGGCGTCTGCTGCATCCGCAGGGCGGAAGCGCAGGGCTGCGTTCGGCACGCGCAGGATGCCCTCGCGCTCGGCGAGCACAAACGCCACGTTCGCGGTCATGCCGGGGCGCAGCTTCAACGCTTCGTTGGCCACGTCGACGACCGCATCGTAGGTCACGACGTTCTGCACGGTCGTCGCGGAGTTGCGGATCTGCCTGACCTTGCCGGCAAACTTCTCGCCCGGCCAAGCGTCCACGGTGAAGTTGGCGCGCATCCCCGGCTGCAGTCGCCCGACGTCGGCCTCGGCGACACTGGTGTGGACCTCCATCTTCCGCAGATCCTCTGCCAGCACGAACAGCGTCGGCGCCTGCAGCGAGGCGGCCACCGTCTGTCCCACGTCCACGCTGCGCGCCAGCACCACACCGTCGATCGGCGACACCACGGTCGTGTAGCTGAGATTGACCTTGGCCTGGTGCAGCGACGCTTCCGCCTGACGCACCGCAGCTTGGGCGACCCCGATCTGTCCGCGGGCGACCTGAGCACCGGACTGCGCCGTCTCGGCATCGGCCACTGCCACCAGCTCGCGGGCGGCCAAGCCAGTCGTCCGCTTGGCCTGCCGGGAAGCCTGGGTCGACTCTACGCGGGCCCGGGTCAGCTGCGCGCGGGCCGCGTCGTAGTTCGCCTGGGCCTGAGCCAGCGACGCCTCGAACATCTGCGGATCCAGCTGCGCAAGGACCTGTCCCTTGGTCACGCGGTCGTTGAAGTCGACGTTCAGCTCTTTGATACGCCCGGAAACCTGACTGCCAACCTGGACGGTGACCAGCGCCGACAGTGTGCCCGTCGCGGTGATGCGGGCGACGACCGCCCCGCGATCGATGGCGGCGGTGTCGTAGCGAACCGGTGCGACTTCAGACGTCCTGCCGAACCAGTACCACGCCGCGGCACCGCCGACCGAAAGGACGGCCAACCACACGAGGAACCGACCTTTCTTCTTCGTCGCCATCGCTTCACCCTCGCTGGGACGACCGATCCGACACCTGCGCGGGCCGAAAGGGAAATCGACTCACAAGACCAGGCGCAGGAACGTCCCGTCCCAACAACCGACGAGCACGGATCTGCCGTCCTCTGCAAACCGGACCAGCTTGACTCCCGACGTAAAATCGCGACGTTCTGCCACCAACTGGCCTCCGTCCAACCGCCACACTCGCACAGACCGGTCATCGGAGGCCGTCGCGACCATCGTGCCAGAGCGGTCGATCGCGACGCCGGCGATCACGTCCTGATGCGCCTGAAGCTCCAGCGTCGACTCGCCAGTTCGACAGGACCACGCCAGCAGTCGTCCGTCCCAACCTCCTGAAATTACGGTCAGTGCGTTTGGGGTCAGGGCCACAGCGCCGACAGCTCCCTCGTGCCCACGCCACGTCAACCGGGCGCCACCGCCGACCGGATCCCAAGTGCGCACAGAGCCTTCTTCGCTTGCCGTCACCAACAGCCGCCGCGAACCCGCTGCCGCCACCGCCGTGATCGCCTCGCGGTGCCCTCGCAAAACCCTACGCGTGGCCAGGTCCGGCAGGTCCAGCAGGTACGCTGCGCCGTCCTGGCCCCCGGCGATGACCAGCTTGCTGTCCGTCGACACCGCAAGCGCCGTCACGCCCGCCGGCAACACGACCTCAGCCAACCGATTGCCTTGGCTGGGGTCCCACAGCCGCACCACGCCGTCGATGCCTGCGCTGACGACCCAGCGTCCGTCCGGAGTCTGGGCCATCGCCCCGATCATGGACGAGTGCGAGCCGACCTCGATGCGGTCGGGAAGGTCCAACACTTGCACAGGGGTGTCTTCGACCTCGTCCAAGTCCACGAGACGGATGGCCCCCGACTGCTCGCCGATCAGCACGTGCCGACCGTTCTCGCTGGCCAGCGCCGACACCGCAGGCCGCGCCGGCGCGCGCTGCGGCCGGGTTGGCATGCCGCGCGACATCTCCTGCAACGTCTGCATCATGCGGTCGGCCAGCGGGTTGTTGGCGCCCATGGTGCGCTCGAACGCCACGCGACCGGTCACGGGGGAGTGGGCGCGGTGGACCAGAGGCAGCGCTACCTCAGGCACCGGAAAGTCATCCTGCGTCGCGTCGCGGCCGATCTCGAGAAAGGCCTCGTCGGCGGGTTCCAGACCGCGCTTCGGCTGGTTCTTCTCCTCCAGATGGTCGGGGTAACGGCGGGTCTCGGCGCCGGGTCGCAACAGAGGCGGCTCGCGCTCCGGGGGCAAGGCGGCCGCCGTGTCATCCGCAAATGCTTGCGAAGATTTGGGGGTCTCTGCTGGCAAGGGCAGTTCGCCGCGCAGCTCGGCCGGGAGGGGCGGCATGTCCGAAAACGTCTGGACCGGCACAACAAACGCCGACACGGAGAGTGGCGTCGGCAGCGGTTCGTCGTCCGCCACGGTCGGCGGCGGGGTGCGTGCAGCGATGGCCGGCGGCCCCCCGGGTGACCCGTAAATGCCCGTCTCTCCTGTCAATCCGACCGCGGCTTGCAGGGCCAGCCGCATGTCCAACGCGTTGGACCAGCGGTCGTCCGCCCGCTTCGCCAGCGACTTCTCGACCACGGCGGCCAGCGCGGGGCGCACCTTGCCGGGAGCGCGAACGGCGATCGGCGGCACAGGCTCCGTGACGTGCTGCATGACCACGGCCAGCGGATTCTCGCCGTCGAAAGGCAGCGTCCCGGTCAGGCACTCGTACAGCACGACCCCCAGCGCATACAGGTCGGTCCGTGCGTCGACGGCCTTGCCCATCGCCTGCTCGGGACTCATGTGAGTGGGCGTTCCAAGTGCCTTGCCCACCTGCGTCATCGACGTGTCGGACTGCTTGACGATGCCGAAGTCCAACACCTTGACGATCGAGTCGCCGCCCGCCATTTGGTGCATGAAGATGTTGGCGGGTTTCATGTCGCGGTGGACCAGACCGTGCGCGTGTGCTTCTCCCAAGCTGCGGAGCACCGCCCCGCCGATCTCCACCGTCTTCGCCTCCGACAGCACGCTGCCCTCGCGCTGGACGCGGGTCAGCAGTGACAGCAGCGTCTCGCCGTCCAGCCGCTCCATCGCAAGGAACAGGTCGCCCGCATCGGTCTGGCCAAAGTCGAATACGCGCACGGTGTTGGGATGCGACAGGCGCGAAGTGGTGGACGCCTCCTGAAAGAAGCGCCGCGCGAGCTCTTGCCCGTCATCCGCACCCGCAGGCGTCAGCACCTTGACGGCGACCGAGTGACCGGTTGTGACATGCACCGCGTCAAACACCACACCGAAGCCGCCGCGGCCCAGCTCGCCGACGATGCGGTAACGTCCGCCGATCACGTCTCCCGCCTGCAGGCCGCGCCGACCTGCCTGAGCGCGACGCACGGTGGGCGTGCCGTCTGCCGGGCAGTTGTCAGAGGCGGTCACCATGCCGCAGCGGGGGCAATAGCGCATGGTGTACTTCACAGCGAGGGGGCGCAGCTACGCGTGATGGACAGGTCGTCCAGATAGACGCCCTCGGTCTCGTTGGCGACTTCGTCCATCGAATCGAACACGAACTGGATCGTCACGGTCTGTCCCGCCCACTTCGCCAAGTCGATGGTCGCTTCAAACCACGATTTCATCACGAAGCCGGGCGAGTTCTTGGCCCACACCTGGGTCGGAGGTCCACCCGAGCTGAGGACGCGCACCAAGAACGAGTCGTAAGAAGTGCCGCTCTCGGTGTCCATGTACAGCCAGAACGACAAGGTCAGCTTCTCGCCCTCAGGCAAGGTCAAGGGCGTGGTGGCGACGGTTCCTGTCGTCGAGGCGCCCGAGTAGTTCCCCGCGTCAGGGTTGCCGTAATACAACGCCCCTGTGCCACCGTGAGCGCGCTTGCCCAACACCGTTTGCCACTTCACGGTCGGGTGCGCGTTCTGCAGCGTCAGCTGCGTGCCCAGACCAGCTTCGAAGTCGGCGACCAGAATCTCGGGTTCGCAGCATCCTGGCGCCTTGACCTTGGTCCACTGGCACATCAGGCCGCCCGGCACGTCCCCCGACA
>JBMOIG010000036.1:0-34425 GCA_049317445.1 Myxococcota bacterium
TTGAGGTCGGGCTCGTTCTCCCGCGGACAGATGACGCGGGCGATGCCTGCGCGATGCGCGGCGATGACCTTTTCCTTCAGCCCGCCGATCGCCAACACCCTGCCCCGCAACGTGATCTCGCCGGTCATGGCGACGTCGTGGCGGACCGGCACCTGGATCAGCGCGGACGCGAGCGCCGACGCAATCGCAATGCCGGCGCTGGGGCCGTCCTTGGGGATCGCCCCTTCGGGGAAGTGCACGTGCAGGTCGATCTTCTGGTAGAACTCTTTGCCCAGTCCGAGTTCGTGAGCGCGTGAGCGGACATAGCTCATTGCGGCCTGCACGGACTCCTGCATCACCTCGCCCAGCTTGCCAGTGACCGTCAGCTTGCCCTTGCCAGGCACCAGCGACACCTCGACCAGCAGCAGATCGCCCCCCGCCGTCGTGACCGCCAGACCGTTGCACAGGCCGATCTGGTCGGCAGCCTCGCCCTCGTTGCGGCGGTACTTCTCGGGTCCCAGCAGCTCGATGACCTGTGGTGCGCCGATGCGATACTTCTTCTTGCGCGCGGGTTTGGACAGGTGGTCGGTGGCCATCTTGCGGCACAGCGCACCGATCTGCCGTTCCAAGTTGCGGACACCCGACTCGCGCGTGTACGACCGGATCAGGCTCTGCAACGCGTCGTCCTTGATGACCACGTCCAGCGCCGCAAGCCCGTTGTCGACGATCTGCCGTGGAATCAGGTAGGTGCGGGCGATCTGCAGCTTGTCGTACTCGGTATAGCCGCCCAGCTCGATGATCTCGAGCCGATCCGACAGCGCCCACGGAATCGCGCTCAGCGTGTTCGCCGTGGTGATGAACAGCACCTTCGACAGGTCGTAGTCCAAATCGATGTAGTGGTCCACGAAGCCGTCGTTCTGCTCCGGGTCCAGCACTTCCAGCAGGGCCGACGACGGGTCGCCGCGAAAGTCCATCGACATCTTGTCGATTTCGTCCAGCAGGATCACAGGGTTCGACGTACCCGCACGCTTGAGCGAGTGGATGATCTTGCCCGGCAGCGCGCCCACGTAGGTGCGCCGGTGACCGCGGATCTCTGCCTCGTCCCGCACGCCGCCCAAGCTCATCCGGACGAACTTGCGACCAATGGCACGGGCAATCGACTTGGCCAGCGACGTCTTGCCGACGCCGGGTGGCCCCACCAGACACAGCACGGGACCGCGACCGACCTCGCCGACCAGCTTCTGCACGGCCAGGTACTCGAGGATGCGCTCCTTGGCCTTGTCCAGACCGTAGTGGTCGGCGTCGAGCACCCGACGCGCCTCGGGGACGTCAATGGTGTCCTCGGTGTAGCTCTGCCACGGCAGCGACAGGACCCAGTCGATGTAGGTCCGTACCACCCCAGCCTCGGCCGACATGGGGTTCATCATTCGCAGCTTGCGGAACTCGCGCTCCAGACGGGTGCGGGCCTCTTCGCTGAGCAGACGTGTCGCAATTTCCTGGGCCAACTCTTCTAATTCGTTCTTGAACTCGTCGGCTTCGGGCTGTCCTTCGGCTTCGGGCGGGGCCGCCTGCCCCCCCTTCTGCGGCGGCTGAGCCGAAGAACGCTTGCGAATGCGGCTCTCGATCGACAGCGCGTCGGTCTCCGCCTGGATCAACTCGACCAACTTCTGCAAGCGCTCGTAGGGTGCCGCAAGGGCCAGCAACTGCTGACGATCCGCGATCTTGAAGCCCACGTGCGCGGCGATGGTGTCCGCGAGCTGCCCGGCGTCCTCGACGGCCGTGACACTCATCAGGATCTCAGGCGGGATGCGCCGATTGACCTTGACATAGGCCTCGAACGCGACCCGTGCGGCTTGGCGTAGTCCTTCTGCCTGCTCTGCGGTGGGTTCGGGGTCGTCCTCAGCCTCTAGCGGAGACACCTGGGCGCACAGGAACGGCCAGCCGTCGACAAAGCGCTCGATGCGCACGCGACTACGGCCTTCGACCAGCACCTTCACCGTGCCGTCGGGCAGGCGCAGGATCTGCACGACCGCCCCCAGACACGCGACGTCGTACATGTCGTCGGGACCGGGGTCGTTGGTGCGCGCATTGACCTGCGCGACGACCAGAATGTCCTTGCCGGGCCGCTCGAACGCCGCCTCCAGCGCCGCCACCGACCGCTCTCTGCCGACAAACAGCGGCACGACCATGTGAGGGAACACGACAACGTCGCGCAGGGGCAGAACCGGCAGCTGCGGCGGTGACTCAGGCTTGATGGGCTTCATGGGATCGCGCTCCGCCGATGGCTCAGGCCGCTCCCGCGCCCGCTTCGAGTCCGACCAACGGCCGCCTGGCGTGCACGATGGTGTCTTCGTCGATGAGCACTTCGCGGACCCCGCTGTCGCCGGGAAGGTCGTACATGATGTCGAGCAGCGCCTCCTCGAAGATGGCGCGCAGACCGCGGGCGCCCGTCTTGCGCTCGATCGCCTTGCGGGCGGTGGCGCGAAGGGCCAACTCGGTGAACTTGAGCTCGATGCCGTCCATCTCGAACAAGCGCTTGAACTGCCGCACCAGAGCATTCTTGGGCTCGGTCAGCACGGTCATCAGGGCCTGCTCGTCCAGCTCGTGCAGAGCGACGACAACCGGCAGACGCCCCACGAACTCGGGGATCAGCCCGTACTTCATCAGGTCTTCCGGTTGAACCTGGTCGAGGATCGCCGACTTGTCCTTCTCGGTGCCGACTTCCTTGATTTCCTTACCAAAACCGATGGACTTGTTGCCCACGCGCCGCTCGATCACCTTGTCGATGCCCGAGAACGCGCCGCCGCAGATGAACAGGATGTTGGTCGTGTCGACCGGAATGAACTCCTGCTGCGGGTGCTTGCGGCCTCCCTTCGGCGGAACGTTGGCGACGGTGCCCTCAAGGATCTTCAGCAGCGCCTGCTGCACGCCCTCACCCGACACGTCGCGGGTGATGCTGACGTTCTCGGACTTGCGGGTGATCTTGTCGACCTCGTCGATGTAGACGATGCCGCGCATGGCCGCTTCGACGTCGTGGTCGGCGGCTTCCAGCAGGCGGACGATGATGTTCTCGACGTCCTCACCGACGTAGCCGGCTTCGGTCAGGGTGGTCGCATCGACGATGGTGAACGGCACCTTCAGCACGCGCGCAAGCGTCTGGGCGAGCAGCGTCTTTCCCGAGCCCGTCGGGCCCAGCAACAGCACGTTCGACTTGGTCAATTCGACGTCGGCGGTCTTGCCGCCCTTGAAGTCGATGCGCTTGTAGTGGTTGTAAACCGCGACGCTCAGCACCTTCTTGGCGCGGTCCTGACCGATCACGTATTCGTCGAGAATCTTGCGCAAATCCCGTGGCTTGGGGATCGACGCCAGGTTGGGCAGCTTGTCGTCCCGCTCGACCTCTTCGGCGATGATGTCGTTGCAGAGCGCGATGCACTCGTCGCAGATGTACACCGTGGGGCCGGCGATCAGCTTCTTCACTTCCTTCTGGGACTTGCCGCAGAAGGAGCACGAAAGGTTGCTGGCGTCGCGGCGGCGTTCAGTCATGAAGCTCTCCAGCACGCACGGTGCCTTCGCTGAGGAGCGAGGCAACGACGGGCACGGCGGGATGATACATGCGCAGGCGGGGTTCCGTCAAAGGAACCGCCTTTCTGGGAGCCCCCCACATCCATGTGAATTGGCAAGGATGTCGAGTGATTGTCGAAACGGCGGACCCGGAGTCGCCGTCGCAGCTCAGGCGGTGCGTACGGCCGCCTCAGGCTTCTTGCGGACCAGCACGGCGTCCACGATGCCATAGGCCTTGGCCTCGTCGGCACCCAGATAGAAGTCGCGGTCGGTGTCCTTGCGGACGCGGTCGAGCGGCTGTCCCGTGTGGTTCGCCACGATTTCATTCAGCTTCTGCTTGGTGTACAGCATCTCGCGCGCCTGGATGTCGATGTCCGACGCCTGCCCCGAAAAACCGCCCAGCGGCTGGTGCAACATCACGCGACCGTGGGGCAGCATGACGCGCCGCCCCTTGGTTCCAGCCGCCAGCAACACCGCGGCCATCGAAGCCGCCTGACCCAAGCAGATGGTGGCGACCGGGGCCTGCACGTACTGCATGGTGTCGTAGATCGCCAAGCCCGCATTGACCAGACCGCCGGGGCTGTTGATGTAGAGCGAGATCTCCTTGGTGGGGTCCTCGCTGTCCAAGAACAGCAGCTGGGCGATGACCGAATTGGCCACGTAGTCGTTGATCTCGGTGCCAAGGAACACGATCCGGTCCATCAACAGACGCGAGAAGATGTCCGAGTGGCGCTCGCCCCGGGGAGTGGTCTCGGTGACGATGATGCTGTCCCACGTGTTCATCTGGGTCGCTCCTGATGCCGTTGTGCGGCGGGCTGTACTGCGAAGACCGTGCGCGCTCCGTCTGCGGGGGTTCGCGGCTGGGTCACCCTCTACCGGCACCGACGGCTGTGAGGTAGGGCGCGCCTGCAACCGCCCGAAGGGTCCGGGCATTCCCCGCATCGACGCGAGTTAGCCGACGTCGCCACCCGGCGCAGCGTGCGCGTGCGCATGGCCGTGGTCGTGGTCATGGCCGTCGTGGTCGTGGTCGTGGTCGTGGCCGTCGTGGTCGTGGTCATGGCCGTCGTGGTCGTCGTCGGCAGGGGCGGCGCGACGGCTCTGCTCCGCCAGGGCGGCGCGGACCGTCTTGGCCTCGCCATCGGTGATGACCGCGACCGACACCAGATGGTCCATGGCGCGTTCGGTGCGCAGGCGGCGGCGCAGGTCCGTGCGGGCCTCGTCCTTGGCGTAGGCCTTGCGGATCACGTCGGCGCGGTCAGGCTGGCCGTGCACGATCTCTTCGATCTCGGCGTCGACGTCGGCGTCGGTGATATCGATGCCGGCCTTGTCGGCGATGGTCTCGAGGGCGAGGCTGCGCTTGAGTGCGCCGACCGTTTCCTTCTCGATCTCGCCGCGCACGCCGGACAGGATCTCGTCGATGCGGGCCGTGCGGTTGGCGCGCAGGCCCCCGAAGAGGCGGTCGAATTCGTCATCGACCACGCGGTCGATCAGCGCGCGCGGCAACTCGATGGGGTTGCCGGCAAGCATCGCGTCGACGGCAGAGCGGCGGCGCATCGCGCGGGTCATCCGCTCGGCCTCGCGAGCGGTCTCGGCCTCGACGTCGGCGCGCAGCGCGGTCAGGTCGGCAAAGCCTAGGTCCTTGGCAAGCTCATCGTCGACCGCCGGGTACTCCATGCGTCGAACTTCGTGAACGTCGGCGTGCACGCGGATGCTGGCACCCGCCTCGATGGCTTCAGGCAGCTCTTCGGCCGACACCACCTTGTCCAAATGATCCCCAGCCTTGGCACCCTGCAGCACGAGCTCAAGTGCCGGCGGAGCATTCTGCTTGCCCAGCTCGAAGCGACGGCCTTCTGCCTTCATCGGCGCCGGCTTGGCGGCCTCGTCGCCTTCCTGACCGGGAACGCCGAGCGTCTCGACCTCGAAGTCGACCAGAACCTCATCGCCGATCTGAGCGCCCGTCTCGACCGGCACCCACTCGCCGCGCTGCAGCCGACGACGCTCCAGCGTCTCGTCCACGTCGGTGGCGTCCGGGGTCACGACCTCCACGGTCAGTTGCGCGCCGTCAAAGCCCGTCAGCTCGAGCTCTGGCAGCACCTCGACCGTGAACTCAACCGTCAGGTCCGTGTCCTTCTTGAGCTCCGTGATCGACTCGATCTCGGGGCGACCCACGGCCTTGACGTCCGCGGCGGTCAGCGCCTCCATCAGGTGGTCACCGATGAGCTTGTCGAGGACGTTGCGGCGCACATCGGTGCCGTACATCCGCTCGATCATCGACGCGGGCGCCTTGCCGGGGCGGAAACCGGGGATGCGCGCCTGTCCGGCGACCCGCTGCAGCGCCACGGCGAACGCGTTGTTCACCTTGCGCGCAGGGATGACGAAACGGATGCGGCGACGGGCGGAACCGACCTGCTCGACTTGGATGTCCATCATGTCTCCGGGAAGCGGGTCGCCGGGACGTGGGCCGGGCGACGTCGGGGCGGCAGGGCCAAGGGGCGGTAAGGTCAGGGGGCGGCAGGGCCAGGGCGCGGCCGGATGGTGCGAGAAGGGGGACTCGAACCCCCAAGCCCTAGGGCGCCAGAACCTAAATCTGGTGCGTCTACCAGTTCCGCCATTCTCGCGCGGGCTGCGATCCATGCGGCGGACAAGCCGGTTCGACACGTGCCCCGTCCGGGACGGAGCACGCCAAACGTGGCTTGCGCTGCATGACGAGGTGACCCCTGATGGAATCGAACCATCAACCTCCGGATTAAGAGTCCGCTGCTCTACCAATTGAGCTAAGGGGCCATGGGGTATGACAAGTTCCAAGGCTGTGACGACCAAAGGTCTGGACGAGGAGTCCTCGAGCGCGCCCGGCAGGATTCGAACCTGCGACCTGCGGATTCGAAGTCCGATGCTCTATCCGGGCTGAGCTACAGGCGCATGACCGACCGGGCGGTCCTGCCTCGTTTGACCTATGTGCCGACTTCGGCCTAGTGAGTCGACGCCGCGCGAGCATCGACTGCCGGGGTGGAGGACGGGGTTCGAACCCGCGACATCGGGAACCACAATCCCGCGCTCTACCAGCTGAGCTACATCCACCGCTGGCGGACGCGCATGGTAGTCGCGCGCTGCCGTGTGTCAAGCCCTGCAGGCTGAGAAGCGCGGTTCTGAGGACGCCCCCGCCGAGGGCTCGGGACTTGACGAGGGCTGGCGGCAACTGGACAAGGTTGGGGCGACGACCTTTCGTGCTCGAACCGTCGCGCGCATGACCGGCTCCCACCGGGTCGGGAATAGAGTTCGCGGGGGGACCGTTGAGAGGGAGTGGACGAACGAGCGGCTTTCGACCCAGCCGCAGGATCCGTCGGAGGAACGCGCATGATCGGCTTGTTCTCAGCACAACGACGCGCCCGCGACGCCTTCGAGCGCGAGGCGCTGCCGCACATGGATGCCCTTCACAGCTACGCGATGCACCTGAGCCGCGACGCTGCGGACGCCGAAGACCTGGTTCAGGAGACCTACATCAAGGCCCTGAACAACTTCGCCTCGTACGAGGAGGGCACCAACTGCCGGGCGTGGCTGTTCCGCATCCTGACCAACACGTTCTTCAACATGCGACGCAGCCGGAAGCGCCACAACCCGATCGACTCCGACGGGTCGCCCGAGCTCGAAATGGCCGTGGCCGAGGCGCATCAGGAGCAGGGGATTTACCGGCCGATCGACGCGCAGCTGCTGGACAATCTGGTCTCGAGGCATGTGACCGACGCTCTGGATACGCTGCCTCCTGAGTTCCGCACGGTGCTGCTGCTCGCCGACCTGCACGACTTTTCCTACAAGGAGATCGCAGACGTGGTGGAGTGCCCGGTCGGCACCGTGATGAGTCGACTGTACCGCGCCCGCAAGGCCATGCAGAAGCAACTGATGGAGCACGCGGTCCGCGAAGGCATCATCGAGCGCCCGCCCGTCGACGAGAACGGCGTGACCAGCCTGGATGCCTTCCGTATGCGCGCCAAGCGCGAGCCTCGCGTCGCTGGAGGCGAGGAATGAACTGTCAGGACGTCCAGAAGTTCGCCTATACCTACCTCGACTGCGAATTCGACGCACGCGAGCGCGGCGAGTTCGAGACGCACCTGAGGATGTGCCCGCCCTGCGCCGCCGCCATCGAGCGCGACGCCATCTTCCGCGATCTGGTCCGCGCCCACTTGGACGACGCAAAGCCCTGCGCTGGCCTGAAGCTGCGGGTACAGGCACGCATCGCCCGCGAGCATCGACGCAACGTGTCGCGCAGCCTCGCGATTCCACTTGCGATCGCGGCTTGTGGCGCCCTTGCCGTCGCTGGGTGGCGCTGGTCGGCCACCGCCGAGGACGCCGCCGAAGAAGCCGAGACCGCGCTGGCCGTCGCCGAGGCCTCAACCTCAGCCGAGGTTGCCGCGAATTCGCAGCCCTCTGCCGAGTCCGTCGCTGCCCGAACTGACTCAGGCGCGTCGCCCACTGCACGCCTTGCCGAGGAAGGTCGGTCCGCCGACGAAGACGAGCTTGCTGCTGCCGCCGGCCTGCGGGCGCGCGCGATGGCCGCTCTGGCTCGGCAGCTGGCCGAAGGGCGCAACGATGGCTCCCAACCGCTTGCAGGTTTGGGAAATTCCGGGATCTCGCTGGCGTCCACCCACGCTGTGGCTGAGGCCGCGATGCAGGGCGAGGTCCTGCGCGGCGGCCTGCGCCCCGACGCCCTGCGCGATCGGAGCCCGTTTGGTGCCGTACGGTCCGAGACGAGCCTGCGCGCGATGGCGGCCGTGCACATCGCGGGCTTGGCGCCGGAGGTGACCGGTTCTGCCGTCCACATCCAGCGTTACCTCGCGTCCCGGGTGCCCGGCATTGGCCCGCTGCCGGTGAGCGAAGGCGCGGGTGTCGATCTGACCGGCGCGCGCATCGCGCTGCTGGGGGCTCAGCCGGTCGTGGCGTACATGTACATGGCGTATGGCGTGCCGGTGACCGTGTTCAGCCGCTCGAAGGCTCCCGCGTCGCCGGAGGACCCTGAGGTCGAGGCGCTGGCCCCCGATGCCTCTGTCGAGGCGGGCGTGCTTGCCGACCAGCGGGCAGGACTGAATCTGGTGCACGTCGTGGCGGCTGACCGCGTGATGACGATGGTCAGTGAGCTGGGAGCCCCGGCCCTGCTGCAGTTGACGCCACACTCGACCTGGCTGTAGCCGAACCACCGGACCTTGCTATCGAATTCCAGGGGATCCGCGCAGCTCTGCTGTGATCTTGCGCAGGAATGGCGCGGCCAGCACCACCCGCACGACGATGTAGCCGACGATCATGGCGCTGGAGAATGCGTCGATGACTGGCCCCGGCGCGCCCGACACGACGAACGGCGCGTACAGCACCCGCATCAGCACCTGAGTTGTGCCGATGCCTGACACGCTGATGGGCACCGTGCCGACGACCGTCAGGATCGGCATCGCGACCAGCATCCGCCCCCACTGCGGCTGCATGCCGAACGCCTGCATGATCAGCACCGTCGCCACCGTGTACGCCAGCACCAGCCCCACCCGCAGCAGCAACCCCTGCAGCATCGCCGTGGGTCCCAGCGCCGACAGGGGCCTCAGCACAGAGACCTGACGCAAACGCACGAGCCACGGCACCTGCCAACCAGACTGCAACAACACCAGCGACAGCACCGCCAGCGCAAACAGGGTGGCGGCAACCGCCTGGGTCCACTCGTGCAGGCCGTGGTTGGCGCTGACCACGGTCGGATCGACCAGCAGTCCCAACACCGCCATGCCCGCAACGGCCAGGAGATCGAGGTAGCTGAGCACGGCAAAGGCGCCTGCCGCCTCGAGAAACGGTACGCCCTTGCGTCGACTCACCAGAAACGCCATGCCCAGCGAGGCCGCGTGGTAGTTCACGATGTTCAAGACATACGAGACGGCCTTGACCGGCGCGATCTCGGCGAATGTCCCCCCCCCGGGCTTGCCGCGATGGCCCAGCGTCCGCCGCACCAGCCAGACGAGACACAGACTGTCGTAGACCCAAACGGCCAGTGTCACGCCGACCACAACCAGCGAAAAGCGCGCAATGTCGGCCGTCTGCAGGGCCTTCCACACGGCGGGCATGTCCGTGGAACTCAGAAAGTACGCGAGCAGCAACGCCATGCCGACAAACGGCAGGACCTGGCGGGCGCGGGCGATCATCGTCGAAGAAGTCTTGGACATCATGGACTTTGCTCAAGTGGTCAGAGAGGTGGGCTAAGCTGGCTTGACGGCGACGCCCACCCTCCCGACGATGCCCGGCCCGGGCACGGTCGGCAAGCCCCCCTGACAACGCATTCACACCCCTTGGAGGGGACTGTTCATGGCCCACGCCCCGCGCCCCCGCCTTCCTGTCGGCCTTGAGCCTCGCCGTCGGGCGTTCAGCGCGCTGGTCGCCGTCGAAGGCCAGGGTCAGGGCACCCAGCAGGCGTTGCGGGAGGCGCTGGACATGCCGACGCCGCTGGAGGGCCCGGACCGCGGGCTGGTCTCGGAGCTGGTGTACGGCGTCGAGCGGTGTCGGCGGCCGTTGGACCGCTGGATCGCCGCAGCGTGCACCAGAGGGCTGTACCAGATCGACCTTGAGGCACTGACGGTGCTGCGATTGGGGGCTTACCAGCTCGCCTGGCTGGACCGCGTGCCGGCGTTCGCGGCGGTGGACACGGCGACAGAGCTCGCGCGCCAGCAGCTGCCACACGGAAGAATTGCTTTTGTCCACGGCGTGTTGCGCGAGCTTGGCCGACGCCATGCAGCGGGGGATCGGCCGACCGGCGACGAGTGGCCCGCGTGGATCGGTCAGCGGCTGGACCTGCTGGCCAACGACCTGGGGCTGGACCCGCAGGCGATGCGCGATGCGGCCGGGCAGCCAGCGCCGCTGTACCTGCACGCGGTCGGCGGAGCTTCGGACGCGGCGGAGGCTGAGCTGCAAGAGGCCGGTGTGCCGTTCGAGGCGCTGACGGTGGCGGCGGTGCCCGGCGTCTGGCGGTCGGCGGGCGGCTCGCTGTTTGCGACCCAAGCGTTTGCGACGCGGCGGGTGATCGCGCAGGACGCAGCCAGCGCTGCGGTGGTCGAGTGGCTGGGAGCCAAGGCGGGCGACCGGGTCGCGGACGTCGCGGCGGGGCGTGGGGTCAAGTCGCTGTGCCTGGCCGCGCGCGGCGCGAAGGTGACCGCCATCGACGTGGGCGCAGACAAGTTGTTGGATGCCAAGGCGTTGTGCGAGCAGGCCGGCTTTCCCCTCGAGGCCGTGGTCGTCGCGGACGCCAGCCAACCGCTGGACCTGCCCGCCCGGAGCTTCGATGCCGTGCTGATCGACGCCCCCTGTACAGCGCTGGGAACGATCCGCCGCCGCCCGGAAGTGCGCCATCGCCGCCGGGCCGCCGATCTGCTGCGGCTGGCCGACCTGCAGCGACGGATCTTGGAGCAGGCGGCCGAGCTGTGCCGCCCCGGGGGTACCCTGGTGTTCGCGACTTGCTCGTTCGCACCTGAAGAGGGGCCGCTGACCGTCGCGGAATTCCTCCGAGATCATAAAGAGTTCGAGCGAGACATGGGCGACGCCCCCTGGATCGCCCCTTTGCTGGACTGCCACGGCGACCTACGCACCACCCCCCTGCACGACATGGACGCCTTCTTCGCCACTCGCCTGAAACGGAAGAAATGATCGGGCACCCCGCGGCGTTTTCCGCCAGCCGACGATCATGGACCGACTCGCGCCCGATTCTGCGCGGTCGGGAGGCGGCATGGCAGCGACGGCCCCGAGGGGGGAGCACATCGAATCCCAAGTTGTTTTGAGACTTTCTGTGGGACGGCCGCTTTGGTGGCGCGGCACTGTGCCGGACCCGGCGCTGCCCAGAGTGGCCGTAGTCGGTTCACGCGACCCGACGCCGGAGCAGGAGCGTCTGGCCCGCGAGCTGGGGCGCGCGCTGGCCGCGGCGGGCGGCGTGGTCGTGAGCGGCGGAGCCTTCGGGGTAGACGCGGCGGCCTTGGAAGGGGCGCTGGAGGTTGGCGGCACCGCGATCGCCGTGCTGCCGAGCGCGCACGACCTGCCGTTCCCGCCCGCGCACCTCGAGTTGTACGAGCGGATCGCGGCTGGCCCGGGAGGCCTGCTGAGCCAGTTTCCGCCCGGCATGGGAGTCCAGCGCAGCCACTTCTTGAAGCGCAACCTACTGATCGTACAAACGGTGGACGCTTTGGTGACGGTTTGCGCCGACGCCCGCAGCGGGTCGCTCCATTGTGCCGGACGGGCCTGGCTGGCGGGGCTGCCGGTCCTTGCCGCGCCGTGGTCCCCAGGGTCGCCGAACAGCCACGGCAGCAACGGGCTGCTCCAAGCTGGGGCCCGCGCGATCACGGATGCCGCGGGGTGCCAACGCCTGCTGGAAGACCTGCGCGGCGGGCATGGCAGACGGCTGCTGGAACGCGATCCGAAGCCCCCTGGGCAGTCGGGCGGTGCCCCCTTGGACGGCAAGGGCGGCAACGCCGTCGAAGGACCGAAGGCAGGGCGGTTGGTTGACGGGGCGCGCGGGCGTTGTCCATCCTACCCGACCGAAGCGGTCACCTCCCGAGCCGACATGAGCGGGCTGGCAGGCTGCGACGCCGACCTCGCGACGAGGCTGGTGTCGGCGCTGCACGGGGCCGGACCGCAGGGTTTGCCGCTCGAGGACCTCGCCCTCCACCTGCAGGTCGATCGGGGTCCCGTAGCCGCGCTGGCGATGCGCCTGACGCTGCTGGGCCGCATCCGGCGACATGCCGGCGGAAGTTTCGCGGTGTAAGCCGCGGCTGATCGGGCATGGGCTGCCCGAAACGAACGACGCGCTGGCTCTGAGGAGCCGGTCGACAAGGAAGAGCATGGCACGTACGGACAAGTCAGCAGGGCAGCCCAAGGGCCGCGCACTCGTGATCGTCGAGTCGCCCACCAAGGCCAACACGCTGCGGAAGTTTCTGGGCGGAGAGTACCTGGTCGAGGCGAGTGTCGGACACGTGCGCGATTTGGCCGTCAAGAAGACCGACCTGCCGGCGGGGGACAAGCGCCGATCTGAGGCTTGGGTCCACTACGGCGTCAACGTCGAGAACGGTTTTGAGCCCTTGCAGGAGATCTATCTGGTGCCGGCCGACAAGAAGCGGCAGGTCGACACGCTGAAGCAGGCGCTGGCGCAGGCCGACGAGCTCTACCTCGCAACGGACGATGACCGCGAGGGCGAGGCGATCTCCTGGCATCTCAAAGAGGTTCTGAAGCCGACCGTGCCGGTCAAGCGCATGGTCTTCCACGAGATCACCCGCGAGGCGATTCAGCGCGCTCTGGCCCAGCCCCGCGAGCTCGACGACCATCTGGTGTCGGCGCAGCGCGCCCGTCGCGTGGTCGATCGCCTGTTTGGCTGGGACGTCAGTCAGGTGCTGTGGCGCAAGATCAAGCCGGGCTTGTCGGCCGGTCGCGTGCAGTCGGTGGCGTTGCGGTTGTTGGTCCAGCGCGAGCGGGAGCGCATGGCGTTTCGCTCTGCGACGTACTGGGACTTGGCGGCCCGTCTGGTGCCAGCCCGCGGCGAGGGCTTCGACGCCACGCTGCAACGTGTCAGCGACCAGCGGATCGCATCGGGCAAGGACTTCGACGACACCACGGGCAAGTTCGTGGGCCGCGACGCCCTGTTGCTGGACGAGTCCGGGGCGCAGGCCCTGCTGAAGCGGCTGACCGGTAAGGTGCCTCGGGTGCTGAAGACCGAGGTCAAGCCGCAGACCCTGCGACCGTCGGCGCCGTTCACCACATCGACGCTGCAGCAGGAGGCCAACCGCAAGCTGCGCTTCTCGGCCAAGCAGACGATGCAGGTGGCGCAGAAGCTGTATGAAAGCGGCTATATCACCTATATGCGTACGGACTCGACCACGCTGTCCGAAGAGGCACTGGCGGCCGCGCGCAACCTGATCGCCGACCAGTACGGTCAGGACTACCTGCCGGCGCAGCCGCGCCGCTACCAGACACGCACCGCCAACGCCCAAGAGGCCCACGAGGCGATCCGGCCCGCGGGTTCGTCGTTCCCCGGCCTGACTGAGGTCGAGAAGGCCTTGGGACGGGAGGCAGGCAGGCTGTTCGAGCTGATTTGGAAACGCACGGTGGCCAGCCAGATGGTCGATGCGCAGGTGGACCAAGCCTCGGTCGATATCGGCGTCGAGGACGCGGTGTTCCGGGCGAGTGGCCGCACGACACGCTTCCCCGGATTCCTCAAGGCCTATGTCGAGGGCTCGGACGACCCCGAGGCGGCTCTGAGCGACCGAGACAAGGTGCTGCCGGTGCTCACCGTCGGCGACACGCTGACTTGGGGAGGACCGCCGCCCATTGATGCACAGCGGCACGACACCAAGCCGCCGGCGCGGTTGACCGACGCAAGTCTGGTCAAGGCCTTGGAAGACAAGGGGATCGGTCGTCCCAGCACCTACGCGGCGATCTTGCAGAACTTGCTGGAGAAGGCGTACTGCTTCCGGCGCGGCTCGTCAGCGCTGGTGCCCACCTTCATGGGCATGGCCGTGGTGCAGCTGCTCGAAGAGCACATGCCGCATCTGGTCGACTACAACTTCACCGCGGAAATGGAAGCGCGGCTGGACGCGATCGCGCGCGGTGAGGCGCAAGCCGCCTCTTACCTTCGCAGTTTCTACGCCGACGGCTTCCCCGCCATCGACGGTCAAGGGCCCGTGCAAGGTTTGACGAAGCTGCTGGATCAGGTACGCGGCCAGATCGAGGCAGCAACCGCGAGCTCGGTACCGATCGGCGAGACGGCCACGGGCGAGGCCGTGGTCGTGCGGATTGGCCGCTTCGGCACGTTCGTGAAGGTCGGCGAGCTGACCGCAACCGTGCCGGACGACACAGCGCCCGATGAACTGACGGTGCCCGCGGTGATGGCGCTGATCGAGAAGAAGGCGCAGGGCGACGCACCGCTGGGGACCGACCCGACGACGGGAGAGCCGATCTACCTGCGCAACGGCCGCTTCGGGCCCTACCTGCAGCGCGGCGTCGGCGGCAAGGAAGAGACGGAGAAGCCGAAAATGGTCAGCCTTTCCAAGGGCATGGTCCCCGAGGCGATGACGCTGGAGCGCGCCCTGCTGCAACTGGCCCTGCCCCGCTCGCTGGGCAAGGACCCCAAGAGCGGCTTCGACATCACCGCGCAGGTCGGCCGCTATGGCGACTACCTGAAGGTCGGCGAGGAGTCGCGCACGCTGCCGCCCGCGATGGAAGCCGCCACGATCACAAAGGATCAAGCCATCGAGTTCCTTGCCCGCCCCCGCGCAACCGCCGGCAAGGAGCACGTGCGCGACATCGGCGTGCGAACCCTGGACGGCGCGCTGCTCTCGTTGTGGACGGGGCGCTACGGCCTGTACGTCAGCGACGGCAAGACCAACAAGACCCTGCGGGACAGCGTCGATCCCGACGCGCTGACGGTCGACGCCGCCAGCCAGCTGCTGGCCGATGCCCTGCAAGCCCGCACGGGCAAGGTGATGGGAACGGACGGGACCGGCGCTGAGGTGCGGCTGCTCGACGGTCGGTTTGGCCCCTACCTTACCAACGGCGCGATCAACGCCTCGCTGGCCCGCGGAACGTCGACCGACGAGCTGACGCTGGAAGAGGCGCTGGACCGTCTGAAGCACTTCGGCAAGCCCGTCAACACCAAGGGCGGCCGAGGCAAAACGCGCGGAGCAGGCGCCAAGTCCGCGAGCACCAAGGCCAAGTCACTCAAGGCGGCCAAGCCCGCCAAGGCCGCCGCGCCCGTCAAGCCCAAGGCCCCGGCCAAGGCTGCGCCGAAGGCTCCCGCCAAGGCGAAAACAGCCGCAAAGGCCGTCACAGCCGCCAAGAGCACGGTGGTCCGTCGACCTGCAGGCACGCGAGGCTAGCGAGGCGGTTCAAGCAAGCCGACCGGGTGCAACCCTTCGAGCAGCTTGGCGATCTTCTTCTTCAGGTTGGTCTCGATCTGGCGCACCCGCTCACGCGAGATGCCGAACTCGTCGCCGATCTCCTGCAGCGTCACTTCCGAGTCGGACAGCAGGCGCTTGTTCAGGATCGCGATCTCCTTGTCGTTCAGGTGCGCGTGCAGCTCAGACAGGCGCTCGGCGACGATCGAGGTCGTCTCCGCACTCGCGTAGGCCTCTTCGATGCTGGGACCCGGCGACGCCATGGTCTCGGCAAGCGTCATGCGCCCATCCTCGCTGACCGACGCGTCCAGACTGAGGTCGTGCCGTGCTGCGTGGGCGGCCTTGCGCCAGCCGTCGACCTCCGCCTCGGTGGGAACCCGCGGCGTGCGAGGCACTCGGGTGCCTTCGACGGCTTCGGCGGCGATCAGGAATGTTTCGTCCTCTTCCTCGGAGCCGTCTTCGACGACGACCTCGACCTCGACGGCTTCGCCCTCGTCCGGCAGGTGCTCCAGCGTGGCCTTGTCGACCCCTAGCCGACGCCCCAGCGGAACCGGCTCGATCCCATCGATTTCGTCAGGAACTGCGACGCCCCGGCGGCCAAAGAGCACGCGGCGCTGTTGCGACACCGGCCCCACCTTCACCAAGGACCAGGACTGGATGATGTAGTTCTGGATGTACGCCTTGATCCACCACACCGCGTACGAGATCAGCCGATAGCCGCGGTCGGGCTTGAACTTGGCCACGGCCTTCATCAGGCCGATGTTGCCTTCCTGCACGAGGTCGGTCAGCTTGATGTCGTAGTTTGCAAATTGATAGGCGATTTTGACAACGAAACGCAGGTTGGCGGTCACCAGCGCGCGAGCGGCGTCCGGGTCTCCGGTCTCTTGAAACCGCTTGGCGAGCGCGTACTCCTGCTCTCGGGTCAGCAACGGATAGCGATTGACCTCAGCCAGGTACTGCTCGAGCGTGTCCTTGAGAATGGGTTCGCGGGCCATGGGCGCTCCACTTCGTATCCGGCGCGGCGCTGGTGTAGCAGGTGGGGCATCGTAACCGTGAGGGGACGCGCCGTCGAGGGTAGAGATGGCCGATGCGCCGACCACTGCTGCCACGGTTGGATGCATGGAACTCCTTGCAGGATCGCTTCAGCAGCCGGAACTTCGCGGCGGTGTGGACCGTTGCAGCCTTGACAACACCGATGCCCCCTCGACAATGCCGGCCACCCGCACCGGGTCCGCGCTTCCGGAGGCTCCATGGCCCACGCCTCGATCGACTTCAGCACCTTCATCCTGTCGCTCGCCAGCTCAGCGATGATGCACATGGGGCTCGTGCCCGACCCCGGGGGCCGTTCGGCCGAGGTCAACCTCGAGATGGCGCACCAGACCATCGAGATGCTGGCGATGCTGCGGCAAAAGACCGCCGGCAATCTGGACCAGCAAGAGGCCGCGCTGCTCGAGCGGGTGCTGCACGACATTCGCATGGCGTATGTGGAGCAGAACCGAAAGATGTCGTCCTGAAGCACCGCCGACCCGCAGTTCCACCGCCCGCATGGGTTCCATGGTCTGGTCGCGCCGTCCCCCCTGCGCCACTGCGACGATGGGAGCCCCTTGAGCGGCTGACGTCGATGGGGTCCGGTGTGGGGTACGGTCAGGAAGTTTGAAGCAAGGGGGGACGGCGCATGAGGGAACGCTACGATATCGGAGTGTTGGGAGCGGGTGCCTGGGGCTCGGCGCTGGCCATCCACGCCGCCAAGAAGGGCCTGGCGACGCTGCTGTGGGCCCATGAGTCCGCGACCGCCCGCGAGATCACTGAACTGCGGGAAAACCGGGCCTTCTTTCAAGGCGTCCGATTTCCCGACGGTCTGGACGCCACCGACGACCTCGAGTTCGCGGTCCGTTCGTGCCGCACCCTGCTGACCGTGACGCCGACGCCCCATGTCGCTGGACTGGCGCGGCGGATCGCCCCTTGGTTGACCGAGGACCATGCGATCGTGTCGTGCTCCAAGGGCATCGACAACGAGTCGCTGGAGACCGTCAACGAGATCTTCGAACGCGTGCTGCCCCGCCGAATGCACTCGCAGCTCGCCTACTTGAGCGGCCCGTCGTTTGCCGCTGAGGTCGCCGCAGGCAGTCCCACGGTACTGACGATCGCCTCCCACGACTCGCGGCTGGCGCGCGAGCTGCAGCAGACGCTGTCGACCGACCGATTTCGCTGCTATGCCTCGACCGACGTCATCGGCGTCGAAATGGGCGGTGCGCTGAAGAACGTGATCGCGATTGCGACAGGCACCGCCGACGGGATGGGCTTTGGCCACAACGCGCGGGCCGGCATGATCACCCGCGGTCTGGGCGAGATCACCCGCATGGCCGTCAAGAAAGGCGCCAATCCACTGACGCTGCAAGGACTTGCCGGCATGGGCGACCTGGTGCTGACGTGTACCGGCGACCTGAGCCGCAACCGCACCGTTGGCCTGCGGCTGGGACAGGGTGAGCCCATTGCGGCCATCCTCGCCTCGATGACTGCGGTGGCCGAGGGCGTGTTGACCAGCCGTTCCGCACACCTGCTGGGCGAGCAGCTCGGCGTAGAAACCCCCATCATCACGCAGACCTACCGCGTGCTGCACGAAGGTCTTGCGCCCGTCTCGGCGTTGCAGATCCTGATGACGCGGTCGCTGAAGGACGAGTTGATCCTTTAGTCTTGCCGCCTGCTTTCCCGGAGTGCCGATGTCGCCCACGCCCCCCGTTCCGCCCCGCCCCACCGAAACACGTCGCCCCGACCCGGACGAGTCCTGGCTCGACGTCGGGCGCGTCGGTCGCCCCCACGGCGTCCAGGGCACGGTCCACGTCGCCTTGTTCAATCCCGCAGGTGACTTCTACGAACACACGACCACGCTGCGCGCGTTGGTGGTCGGCCGCCCCGCGTTTCTGGTCGAGCTGCTGGAGCTGCGTCCGGTGAACGACGGCTTTCTGGCCCGCTTCGAGGGGTTCGATGACCGCGCCGCCGCCGCCAGCCTGACCCACGCGGTCCTGAGCGCTGCCCGAAGCGCGCTGCCCGACCCCGAGGAGGATGAGGTCTATCTGAACGAGATCGTCGACTCCGTGGTGTACGACGCGGTCTCGGGCGAGCGCATCGGTCAGGTCTCGGGGCTGATCGCTACCCACACCGACCTGCTGGAGGTCCGGCTGGACGCGGGCGGCAAGGCGTTGCTGCCGGTCGAGTGCGACGCCATCGAGTCGCTGGGGCGCGAGCCGGGCAAGGTGGTGGTGCGCGACATCGAGGACTGGCGCAGCGAATGACACAGGATCCCTCGACACTTGCCGACGCCCCGCTGCAGCCGTTTCGCTGCGACATCCTGACGCTGTTCCCTGCGCTGTTTGCCGGGGTCCGCACCGAGGGGCTGCTGGGCAAGGCGATCGAGGACGGTCTGGTCGAGCTGAACCTGCACAACTGGCGCGACTGGACCCACGATCGCCATCACGTGGTGGACGACGCACCGTTTGGCGGCGGTCCCGGCATGGTGATCAAGCCCGACGCGGTCGTCGCGTGTCTGCAGGACGTGCGCAAGAACGCTCCCACCGGGATGCGGACGGTGCTGCTGTCGCCGGCCGGAGAGCGCTTCGATCAGGCCCGGGCGCAGGCTTGGGCGGAAACACCAGGTCTGGTGCTGCTTTGCGGCCGCTATGAGGGCTTCGATGCGCGGGTTGAGGCGTTCGTCGACGACGTCATCTCGATCGGCGACTTCGTGCTGAACGGCGGTGAGGTGGCCGCGATGGTCATCCTCGAGGCCGTTTCGCGCCTGCGTCCGGGCGTGCTGGGCAACGCCGCGTCGCTGGAGCAGGAGTCACACGGCGACAACCTGCTCGAGTACCCCCACTTCACCCGTCCGCGCGAGTTCCACGGCATGACCGTGCCGGAAGTGCTGCTGGGCGGCAACCACGCCGAGATCGCCCGCTGGCGGCTGCGGCAGTCGTTGCTGCGCACATCGAGACGCCGACCTGAGCTGCTGGTCGGCCGCGCGATCGCCAAAAAGGACGCCACTTGGCTGGCAGAGGCCTTGGCCGTCGGCGTCCCGATCACACCGCAATTTCCCGAATCGGAAGGTATTTCTAGCGCAGTTCCAGATGGTTACGATGCTGCTGCAGCCGTGACGACCTCGAGCGACGATCGGTCTCGCGGCTCCACGGGCGATCCAGACAATTTCGAACAAAATCAAGGGGCACTCCCTTCTTCCGCCCCCAAGGAGCGGTGACCTTCGGGCGCCGAGCGCATTGACTTGTCAACGGAAGTCGGTATCTTCGCTGCCCTTGTCCACTACCCCTGCCTCAATCGGCAGGGAAAAGTGGTCGCCACCGCCCTGACCAACGTCGACATCCACGACATGGCCAGGTCGGGGCGGACCTTCAACCTGCGCGGCGTCTACGTGGTCACCCCCGTGGTGCTGCAGCAGCGGATGGTCGAGGAAGTGCTGGGCCACTGGACGCAAGGCCAGGGAGCGCAGCACGAACGTCGGGCGGAGGCGATGGGCCGCGTGTCGGTCGTCGCATCGCTCGAAGAAGCCCAGGCGGACATCGCCCGGCGGACTGGCTGCGCGCCAGAAGTCGCCGTCACCGGGGCACGCATGGAGTCGACCGTCGGGTACGACGAGCTCCGTGCGACGCTGCCGAACCGAATCAAGCCCCTGCTGCTGGTCTTTGGCACCGGCTGGGGGTTGACGCCGCAGGTGGTCGATCAGGCCGACCTGAGGCTGCCGCCGATCGCGTGCGACCCTGCCTTCGAGGGCAAGGAGCCGCGGTACAACCACCTTTCGGTGCGGGCGGCCATCGCAATCGTGCTCGACCGGCTGCTCGGCAACCGCTGAATCGGGCAAGCGTAGCTCACGGGTCCACGGACGACCGAGGCACGCGGAAGGTCCCAGCACCCGCACCGTCCAATCGGACGGATCGCCGCGGGGACCGAATCGGACGCATGTCCCCCCAACTCACGGGGACCTCTGCTTTCCTGTGAGAAGAGGCACATCATGAATCTGGTCCAGTACGTCAAGAGCTCGCACCTTCGCTTCGACCTGCCGATGTTCACGACCGGCGACACCGTTCGCGTGCACGGCCGCATCATCGAGGGCGAGAAAGAGCGCATCCAGATCTTCGAGGGCGTGGTCCTGCGCCGTCAGGGCAACGGTCTGGACGGCACGTTCACGGTGCGCAAGATCTCCAACGGCGTCGGCGTCGAGCGCATCTTCCCGCTGCACAGCCCCCGCATCGCCAAGCTCGAAGTCGTCAGCTCGGGCAAGGTCCGTCGTTCGCGCATCTACTTCCTGCGCGAGCTGCAGGGCAAGGCCGCCAAGCTTCGCCGCATCGACTAGGTGACCTGCCGACGTCGTCGGCTCGCCCCTGCCCCCCGCACTCGCCGCTGACGCCTGTCAGAAAGGCTCGAGATCCATCCAGATCGCGTGTTCGCGGTCGGCTGCGATCCCGACAAGCACCAGCACCACCTCGATCCCGTTCAGCCCCAGCTGCTCGTGCAGCGCCGCTGCCGTGCGCCACAGTCCGGCCAGCTGACGCGGACCCAGCCGCTGCGCAAAGGCCTCGTCGATGCGGCCGGTGCGCCCCAGTGTCTTGCTGGTCTTGACCTCGATCAACAGGCCGCGCAGACCGTGGTCATCCCGCCGGACGCACACCAGATCTGCTTCATTTCTGCCGACTTGGACGTTGCGCCCCCACACCTGCCAGCCGCGCTCCTCTGCCAGACGCTGCGCCACCGCCTCGCCACGCCGACCGGTCTTCACCGCGTCGAGACGCTGGGGCGACGGCTCCGCTCGGGGCTTGCGGGGGCGCGAAGGGCGCGGTGGCGAGTCGGGAGCGGTCACAGCAACCTTGCGGCGACGGGCGCTGGCCCCTCGCGAAGACGCAAGGCGGCGGCCACGGGGGCGAAGCTGAGGCGGTGAATGGGGCACGGTCCCAATTCTCGCAGCGCTTTGAGGTGCTTGGGCGTGCCGTAGCCCTTGTGCTCCGCAAAGCCGTAACCCGGATGGCGCGCGTTCTGTTCGAGCATGTGCTGGTCGCGCGCGACCTTGGCCAGCACCGAAGCGGCGGCGATGGCGCGCGATCTCGCGTCGCCCGATACGACCGTGCGCTGCTGCAGGTCCCCCAGACCAGGCACCAGTTGATTGCCGTCGACCAGCAAGACTGTTGGCGGATCAAGCCCTTGGGATCGCAGCGCGTCGCAGACCTGCTCAGTTGCGCGGCGCATGGCGGACAGCGACGCGCCCAGGATGTTCAGCCGGTCGATGTCCGCCTCGCTGGCCGCCACCACCGCCCACGCCAGCGAAGCGCGGTGGATGAGGGGCACCAGCGACTCTCGCGACTCTGACGTCAGCTTCTTGGAGTCGTCGAGGCCCGGCAAGTCCGCGTCGTCACGAAGGATCACCGTCGCAGCGTACACTGGACCCGCCAGCGGACCACGGCCTGCCTCGTCGGTGCCCATCACGGGCCACAGACCCAGGACGCGGCAGTGCGCTTCGACCTCGCCGAGGACGAATTCACCAACGGTGTCGGGCAGATCAAGGGCGTGCTGGTGGCGGGCCATCGGGCTCAGTTGCGCTGGATGTTGCGAACTTGCAGCTCGATCTCTTCGACCATCGCGTTGGACGACTTGGCGTCAAGCTGCCACCCGCGCCAGCTCGACGGCCAGCAGTCGATCAGGTCAAAGCGGTTCAGCTCGCCCTGAGCGTCGTCGGCCAGCAGGATCACGCTGACGTTGCGGAACTGCAGGTCGCCGCTCATGTTGGCCTGAATCCAGTCCCACAGGGCTGCTGTGTTCACGTAGCCCTTCTTCAGCGTCACGGGCGCGATCTTCGGCCGACCGGGGATCTGGCGGGCGAACATGTCGCGGCCCCCCTGATACTCGATCAACTCGACCGTGGTGTTCAGGCCGTCAACAGCGGTGAAGGCCCCCACCTGAATGCCCTCGATCTCAATGCGGAAACGGAACGCCCCTTGATGGTCGAACGAACGTGCCGTGTCGACCTTGGCCTTGGGCGGCGCCGGCTTGGGCTTGGGCGGCGGGGGATTGGGCGGCTTGGGCAGCGGCGGAACGACGACCGGCGGCTTCGGCGGCTCGACCTTGGGGGGAGGCGGAGGCGGCGGCGGCGGCGGATCGGGCTTCTTCGGCGGCTCAGGCACGAAGACCACGTCGCCCGGATAGATCAGGTTGGGATTCGGGTGGCTCTTCTTGAAGGCAGCGTTGGCCGGGTGATTGTAGATCTCCGTCCAACTGGACAAGCCGTTGGCGGTGGCGATCTTCTGCAACCAGTCGCCCTTCTTGACGGTATACATCGGCATGGGTCGTTCTCTCCGTGCAGCCGAACAGGCCGGGAAGCCTAGGCTCGGAGGTTAGGCGAAGCCGACTCGCGACGCCACAGGATCTCGGGCAACAAGATCGCAGGCTGCGGTCGGCGTACCCCGGCAGCGCAAGTGGTGTATGCTCGCGCGGTTGCCACTGCCGACTGGACCGAATCACCGCACACCCGGGAGCCGTCCGATGGACCTGAACACGCCTCTTTGCCGCGACGCCCGCATCGAAGTGCCCGTGATCGGCGGCGCCATGTACCCGTGCAGCAACTGGGAGCTGGTGGCCGCGATCTCGGCGGCGGGCGGCATCGGGGTGCTGCAGCCGATCACCCTGGTGTACGTGCAGGGACTGGACTTCCGCGAAGCCCTGCGCCGCATGAAGGGCGTCACCGACCGGCCGATTGGCATGAACGTGCTGACCGAGCAAAGCTCGCAGCTGTACCTGGACCGAATGCGCAAGTGGGTCGACATCGCGCTGGACGAAGGCGTGCGGTTCTTCGTGACGTCACTGGGCAACCCCAAGTGGGTCGTCGATCGCGTCAAGCCGCTGGGCGGTGTGGTCTACCACGACGTGACAGAGCGGAAGTGGGCGCTGAAGGCTGTCGAGGCCGGCGTGCAGGGACTGATCGCCGTCAACGCGCGGGCGGGCGGGCACGCGGGCGCGCTGCAACCCCAGAAGCTGCTGGCGGATCTGTCTGACCTGGGGCTGCCGGTCGTGTGTGCGGGCGGCGTGGGTAACGAACAGGAGTTCATCGAGATGCTGCGGATGGGGTACGCGGGCGTGCAGATGGGCACCCGCTTCATCGCCACCGATGAGTGCCAGGCGCATGCGGACTACAAGACTGCGATTGTCAAGGCGAAAGCGACGGACGTGGTGCTGACGGAGCGCATCAGTGGCGTGCCGGTCGCCGTCCTGCGCACGCCTTACGTCGACCAGGTGGGGACCAAAGCCGGGCCGATCGCGCGACGGCTGCTCAGACATCCCAAGGCCAAGCACTACATGCGGATGTTCTACACGCTGCAGTCGGCTTGGCGGCTGAAGAAGTCGCTGAACCAGGCTGAGGGCTACCACCAGTACTGGCAAGCAGGACAGTCGGTGCAGGGGGTCGAGGCCGTGGAGCCCGCGGGCGTCATCGTCCGGCGCTTCGCGGAGGCTGGTCGAGCCGCGACGACCTGATCAGACCGCTACGATTTCGGGAAGTTCCGACGGCTGCTGGTCGTCCGGGTGCTCGCACTGTGCCTGCCACACCCGGGCGTACAGGCCGCCCGCAATGGCCAGTTCGGCCGGCGTACCGCGCTCGACCACCTGCCCCTCGTCCAGCACGATGACTTCGTCCGCCAGCGCCAGCGCCGACAGCCGGTGGCTGACGATGATCGCGGTGGTGCCTCGGGCGCGGATCTCCTCGCGCAACACGTCCAGCAGCGCCGACTCGGTTGCGTGGTCCACGGCCGACAGCACATCGTCCAGCACCAGCAGCCGAAAGCCGCGGTAGAAGGCACGAGCAAGCTGCACGCGCTGGCGCTGCCCCCCGGAGAGCGTCATGCCCCGCTCACCGACGACGGTATCCAAGCCCTCGGGAAAACGCAGGATCTCGTCCTCCAGCCGGGCCCGTCGCACCGCCTGCCACACCCGCGCCTCGTCGACGTCCTCGGCTCGGTCCTGAAAGGCCACGTTGTCGCGAATGCTGCGCGAGAACAGGAACGCTTCTTGCGGCACCACCGCGACGGCTTTGCGCAGATCGTCGGCCGCGACGTCGCACAGGTCCACGCCGTCCAGAAACACGGCGCCGCGCGGGACGTTGGTCAGCCTTGCCAGCACCGTCACCAGCGTCGACTTGCCCGCCCCGACCGGACCGTGGATGCCCAGCACATGGCCGGCAGGCAGGTCGAAGCTCAGGTCGCGCAGGGCGGCCCGCTCAGTCCCATCGGCCTGTACCGCGTCGTCGTGCACGTGACGCAGCCGCTGAACGTGCACGTGCAGCCCCCCGGTCGCCGGCGGCAGGGGCTGCGAGCCGCGCTGCAGATCGGGTGTCAGGCTCAGCACGTCCCACACCCGCCGCAACGACACGTAGCCTCGCTGCAGCACGCCCACCACCCAGCCCGCAGACGACAACGCGCCCACCAGCACGCCGACGTACGACGCGTAGGCCGCGATGTCGCCAAGGGTCATCGTGCCCTCGACCACGTGCCGACCACCAATGAACAACAGTAGGAAAATGCATAGGTTTCCGGTCACCGCGACGACCGGCAGCAAGAACGTCCGCACCACCAGCACTTGCAGGTGCATCCGCGTGTAGCGTTCGTTGCTCTGGTCAAAGCGGCGCAGAAAGGCGTCTTCGGCGGTTGCGCCCTGCACGGTCTGGATGCCCTTGTACGTCTCCAGCACAGTGTCGCTGAGCGCTCCCAAGGCCTTCTGACCCTCGTGCAGCATCTCGAACGTGCGGAACACGCCGTGCCGCAAGGCGATCAGCGAGGCGACCATCGGCAGCACGCACCACAGCGTCAGCCACGCATCGGTCTGCACCATGCGCCACACCGACAGCCCCGCGGCCAGGATCATGTTCAGCGTCATGATCAGAGAAAAGCCCGCCAGCGAGCGCACATAGGTCGCATCGTCGGTGGCTCTCGCCATCAGGTCGCCCAAATTGGCGCGCTGGTAGAACCGCGGCGACATGCCCAACAGCCGGGTCAGCATGTCGTTGCGCATCCGAAACTCAATCGTGCGTCCCGGGTTGAAGAACAGCACCCGCGACAGCGTGCGTACGACGATGACCAGCGCGGCGGCAGCGGCGATCAGCAGCGCGGCGCGGTGAACCTGGTCCGGGCGACGCAGGCTGGCCAGTTCGTCAAAAATCTCCTTCTGCAATCGGGGGATCTCGAGCGTCAGCCAGTTCGTCGCGACCAGGAACAGCAAGCCGATCAGGTAGCTCATGCCGTAACGGGCCGCATAGCGCCGCGCAAACGCAATCGCCAGCCGCCCCATCGACTCAGGAGGCGACTGGGACCAAGACGTGTCGGGAGTGGTGGCGGCGGCGTCTGGCATGGCGGTTCGACAATAGGCAGAACGGCCGCTAGAGTCCAACCGACCCTGTGCAAAGGCTTCGCCGTGAACCGAACGCCCTCGTCCAAGCCACCCACTGTCGCCCAGCCTTGTCAGGCGGGGGTCGAGACTTTGGGGCAGGCGGTGTGGGGTCAGGGCTATCGCCGCGTGGCACTGGTGGGGGCGAGCAAGAACGCAGGCAAGACCACCGCCTTGAACGCGCTGTCGGCCGCGGCCGCCCAACGCGGTGAGCGCGTGGGTCTGGTCAGCATTGGGGTGGACGGCGAGGCCTACGACGCCTGGCTGGACATCCCCAAGCCCTTGGTGCGCATCGAGAAAGGCGCGCTGGTGATCACGTCGCAGCAGGTGGTCGCGGAAGCCGGGCGACTGCTGAAGGTGGTGGGGCCGGCGGGGTTCGCAAGCGCGCTGGGGCCGACGGTGGTGGCCCGTGCCCGCGCGCCGGGAGGCGTGCAGCTGTGCGGAGTGCCCCATCGCGAGCACCTGATCCGCGCGGTGTTGGCCCTGGAAGCTGCCGGGGCCGACCGTGTGCTGGTCGACGGCGCCTATCACCGGCAGGCGGCGGCCCACGCCGACGTCGCGGAAGCGGTCGTCGTCGCGGTGGGCGCCATCTTGGGCGAGACACCAGATCAGGTCGCCGAGCGTGCGGCCATCACCCTGACCGCCCTTGCAACGCCGGGACTGGAGGGTCCCGCAGACGGCTGGCACGAGCTGTTCGGCGCCCTGACCGATGCCCGGCTGGCAGAGATTCCCCATGGATGTCTGGGCTTTTTGGTCGAGGGCCCCAGCCGCGTGCTGCTGACCGCCCGGGGTCGCGCAGAGCTCGAGCGCCGGGGGTTGCGCATCGTTGCCCGCCGACCGGTGCCGTTGGTCGCGATTGCCAGCAATCCGCACCGCCCGGGTGGTCAGGACGATGGCGTGCGCGAGCTGCAGGACGCCATCGCCCGCGTGCTGAACCGCCACGGTCTGCGTCCGCCGCCGATCATCGACGTGGTCCAGGGCGCGGTGTGGCAGCCCCCCCTCTGATTTGCCTCGGGATCCGTTGCGTTCCGCGCGGCCTCATGGCCGAATGCGCGCCATGCCGCCGACCCACGCCAAGCCCTCCGAGACCGATCCTGCGCGTGCCGCCCTGCTGCGCCACCTGCCCGCCATCGACAAGTTGAGGAGCCACGCTGCGTTGCACGGCTGGCCCGACGACACCGAGCTGCGCACCGCCGTGTGCCGCGGCGTAGTGGCGCGGGTGCGCTCCGCGGTGCTGGCGGGCGACCTGAAAGACGCAAATGCCATCGCGCAGGCCGTCGAACAGGCGCTGCGCCAGGACGGCGCCCGACTCGAACGGCCGTCGCTGCGGCGAATCCTGAACGGCACCGGGGTGTTGCTGCACACCAACGCCGGCCGCGCGCCCTTGCCCCCGCACGCGCTTGACGCCATGGCCGAGGTGTCGCGCGGCTACTGCAACCTCGAGATCTCGCTCGACTCCGGCCAGCGCGGATCGCGCCAGGACCATGTGCGGACGCTGCTGTGCTGGGCGACGGGCGCCGAGGATGCGCTGGTCGTCACCAACGGTGCGGCCGCCGTCATGCTGGCCCTGCACGCACTGGCCGCCCGACGCGAGGTGGTGGTGTCGCGCGGCGAGCTGGTCGAGATCGGCGGCGGCTTTCGCATTCCTGAGGTGCTGACTGCCGCCGGAGCGCGGCTGCACGAGGTCGGCACCACCAACCGCACCCACGCCCACGACTACAGCAGGGCGCTGGACGAGGCCGCGGCAGGCAGGCGCAAGGTCGCAGCCCTGCTGCAGGTTCACCGCGCCAACTTCGCGCAGATCGGCTTCACGGCCACGCCCACCACCGCCGAGCTGGCCGAGGTTGCGCGGCAGGTCGGCGTGCCGCTGGTGGTCGACGTCGGCTCTGGCCTGCTGGCACCGCTGCGGCTGGCGGGTGACCACGGCGAGGCTGCGAGGCGCGAGCCGGTGGTGCGTCAGGTGCTGGCGGAAGGTGCCGATCTGGTGACATTTTCCGGCGACAAGCTGCTGGGGGGACCGCAGGCAGGCCTCATCGTCGGGCGTGCCGATCTGGTGCGCAAGCTGGCAACCAATCCGATGGCGCGTGCGGTGCGCATAGACCCTTGGACACTTGCAGGGTTGGAGGCGGTGCTGCAGTCCCACCTGCTGGGCCGCGCGGAAGTTGATCTGCCGGTCTTGCGGGAGCTGGCGCGGCCACTGGCCGAGATTCAGCGGCTGGCCGACGGTTGGGTCAAACACCTGCGACAGGCGCTGGGCGAGCTGTGGCACGTCGACGCCGTCACCGCCGAGTGCCGGCCGGGCGGAGGAACGGACCCGCTGCTGCTGTTGCCGTCGGTCGCGATCTCGGTGTCGCTGCAAGGGGTTTCCGCGCAGGCACTGGCGCTGCGACTTCGGCAGGGCGAGCTCGCTGTGCTCGGCCGACCGGATGGGGATCAGGTGCTGTTGGAGGTGCGGTCTCTGCTCGCGGGTGCTGGAGCTGCGGGGGCCGACGGGGTTGGGCGCGAACTGACCCACGTGCTTGTGCAGGCGGGGCAAACGCCGGGTCGTCGTTGACGAAGGACGACATGGATCGCCGCAAGGATTGGCGCGTCTCAAGATCAGGCGGCCGGACGCGATTGCACCGCCGCTTGGCTTGACCCTATACTGTCCACCTGTCCGGTGGGGAGAGGTCCATCATGCCGCGTTTCCGCACGTTGTCGCTCCTGCCTTTCGCGCTTGCGGCGGTCGCCGTGCTGACGATGGCTGTGGCCGCGCCTGACGCGTTCGCTCAGAAGAAGAGCAAGAAGGCGTCGCGCACGATGACGTTTGAAGACGACGTGATCGAGACGACGCTGCTGCGCCCCGAGACCGAGAACACCGTGGTCCAGACCGGACGCAAGCGGTCCAGCCTCATCCGTATCCGCACCAACTTCTTCGCCGAGATCATCCGTTCGGCCGAGGATCTCTAGCCCATGACGACGACCAAGAGCCGTCCGCAGGGCGAGAACTCGGGCAAGCGCCCCGTGCAGGGCCCAGCCACGCCTGCCGCCGCACCAGACGACGAGCCCAAGACCGGCGTGTTGGGTGTCGACGTCGCGATGACGTGGCGTGGCGACATGCACTCTGCAAGGTTCTTCCCCCGCCCCGTGCCCGTGACGGTCGGACAGGAAGGCCTGTTCCCGCTACCTCCCGACGTGATGGCCGACAAGCTCGTCCAGACGCTGGTCGACATCGACCCCAAGCTGGGCGTGGTGCTGCGGTTCGACAATCCGGCGGCCACCGGGCACGTGATCATCGACGGCCACGCCCATGACATCGCCCAAGTGCGCGATGGCCTGGTGCCCGCCTTGCGCGGTCCGGTCGTTCCGTTTGGCGCCAACACCCACGCTTGGGTCCAGTTCGGCGACTTCACCTTCGTGCTGCGGCGGGCCTACGTGCCCCCGGCCCAGCGGATGCGGGCGTGGCAGAAGGAGAATCTGCTGCTGCTGGCGTGCCTGCTGCTCGCGTCGGCGCTGCTGATCATTCCGTTGATGGCCGGCTACAACTCGCCCGACTTCCGCGTCAAGGGCCGGATGACCATCCAAGAGGAGATGGAGGCGCGGCTGATCGAGATCGAGATCGTCGAGCCAATCGAAGAGGAGAAGCCGCCAGAGGAACTGAAGGCAGAGGCCAAGCCGGACGAGGTCAAGAAGGAAGAAGCGCCGCCGATCGGGCCCCCGCCGGAAGTCATCAAGGAGGCCAAGGATATTGCCAAGCAGCTGGACAAGCTGACGGCTGAGGAAAAGGCCGTGAAGACGACCGCGCTCGTCAAGGATCGGATGGCCACCGAGCTGGCGGCACTCGACGATGCCACGGGCGCCATCCCCGGAGCGGCGCCCGTTCTGGGCACCCGGATCTTCCAGGTCGATGACAGCGCCGGCACCCCCGCCAATCCCGACGGCCAAGGTGGCACCGGACTGGTCGCCGACCCCGAGGGCAAGCTGCTGGCTGGCCCCGGCGGCACGGGCGTGGGCAAGGACGGCACGCAGAAGGCCGAGATTGCGGGCCTGAGCAAGGACACGACCACCGGCGGCAAGAAGGTTGCTATCGGACTGACCGCTGGGAAACAGATCATCATTCAGGTCAAGAACCCGGGCGGCGAGGCAACCGGCGAGCTGCCGCGCGACACCGTCAAGAAGTACATCGCCACCAAGATGGGCGCGGTAAAAGCCTGCTACCAGAAGGGGTTGCAGTCCAACCCGGCGCTGGCTGGCAAGGTCACGGTCGCGTTCATGATCCAGCCCAACGGCGCGGTGTTGGGGCAGAAGGTCGCCGCTACGACGCTCGAAAACGACAGCGTCGAGTCGTGCATCCTGAACAACATCAAGAGCTGGCGCTTTCCGCAGGCCAAGGGCGGCGGTGTGACGAAGGTCGTGTATCCCTTCCTCTTCTCGTCGCACTGAGCCCCCGGGCAGGAGCCGTGATGGCGTCGCGCCCCGCTTCATCGACCGTTCAGACAGTTGCCGGTCCTCGCGTCCTGTTGGGCGTTGCCGCCACGTGTCTGTTGGCCATCGGCTGCGGTCAGGACCCCGAGCTGGTTCGGCTGAGCAACGAGGGCGTGCGCGCACTGCAAGAGAACGACTACACGTTCGCCAAGACGGCCTTTGAAAAGGCGCGTGCGATCAATCCCGCGGATGCCGACGTCAACTTCTATCTGGGCTCGCTGGCCCTGCGGGACGAGGAGTTCCAAACGGCGGTGGCATTTCTGCGCACCTCGGTGCAGGTGGACCCCGCGCGCCCGGACGCCCACCTCTCGCTTGCGCGGGCGCTGATCGGTGCCGGTGAGCCCAAGGCGGCGAGCGACGCACTGAAGTCCCTGTTTCGCCTGGATCCCGGCCATCCCAACGGTCACCTGCTGGCGGCGCGGATCGCGCTCGACTCAGCCGACCGGATCACGGGGGAGCGCGAGCTGCGGTCGGCGATCGAGGGCGACCCGGGCTTTGCGCCCGCCTACGTGCGTCTGGCGCAGCTGTACCGCGACGTCGAAGCTTATGAAGCGGCGCGCGATGTGCTGGTCGAGGGGCTGCAGTTCGCCCCCACCTCGGTCGAACTGCAGGAGTCGCTGGGTCTTGCGTGGGTGGACCTGGGTCGCCCCGACCGCGCCAAGGTCGTGCTGGCCAAAGCGACGCAACACCCCAAGGCACGCCACCACCTGTTCCTGAATTATGCCGCGGCCTTGCTGCAGCTTGGCGAAAAGGAGCCGGCGATCGAGGCGTTGCGCACGTTCATCGTGCAGGCGCATGGACGCGGCCCGGACCCGGCCGTCGAGGTGGCCGTGAACATGCTGGCGAGGCTGCGGAAAACGCCCCGCTGACCCCCGCCGGGAGCCCCCGATCCCCCGGCCCATTCCGCACCGGCAACCCCCGCGGCGCCTGTTGACCCCGCCGGATCGCTGTGCCAGAGTCCGCGCCCGCCATGCAGCTTGCCCGCGTCATCGGAAATGTCGTCGCTAGTGAGAAGGTCCCCGGCCTGACAGGCATCCGTTTGCTCGTCGTCCAGCCTGTTGGCGAGGACGGCACCAAGCGCGGCAAGCCCATCGTCGCGGCCGACACCACGCTCGCAGGTCCCGGCGATCTCGTGCACATCACCACCTCACGCGAAGCCGCTCTGGCGATGCCCGAGCCATTCGTCCCGGTCGACGCCGCCATCATCAGCATCGTCGATGCGGTGACGGTCGAGTCGCCGTTGGCCGGCCCCCAGAATGAGGAAGTGTTCGGCTCCCCGGTTGCGAAGGCGAACACTCCCGTCGTCAAGGCCAAGAACAGCGGCAAGGGGAGGACGTCATGATCCTCTGTCGCGTCTTGGGCAACGTCGTCTCGACCATCAAGCATCCGCACCTGAACACGCTGGCGATCTTCTCCGTGCAGCCGCTCGAGGCCGACGGCAGCGACTCCGGCGAGAGCTTTCTGGCCGTCGACCACGCGCAGTCGGGTCCCGGCGACGTCGTGCTGGTGCTGCGCGAAGGCAATGGCATCCGCCAGATCCTGGCCGACCCCAAGTCCCCCGTGCGCTGCCTGATCGTCGGCGTGGTCGATCAGGTGTCGGTCGCTCCCAACGCCTAGAGGCCTGAATCGTGAGCGGCACTCCGGTCCATACCCTGCACCGTGGCGAGTGGTCGCTGGCCGAAGCGCGCCGGCAGCTGCTCTCCATCGCCAAGGAACTGCACGCCCGCGGCTGGCTTGCCAACCACGACGGCAACGTGACCATGCGGATGCCCGCGGGCAAGCTGCTGGCGACGCCGACGGCCGTGTCCAAGCGTGTGCTGACCGAGGGCGACCTGATCGTGGTCGACGGCGACGATCGCGTGGTCCAGGGCGGCCGCAAGCCCTTCTCTGAACTCAAGATGCACCGTGCCGTGTACGCCGCGCGCCCGGACGTGCAGGTCGTGATCCACACGCACGCGCCCTCAGCCACCGCGCTTGCCATCGCCGGCAAGGCGGTCGAGCCGCGGATGATCGCCGAGGCGGTGGTCTCGCTGGGCGACGCGATTCCGCTGATCGGCTACGGATTCCCCAATGGTGCTGAGCAGGTGGCCGCCCTGAAGGCCGCTGCCGACCGTTGCGACGCCGCCACGATCGAGAATCATGGCGTGTTCGCCTGGGGCGACGACCTCGAGATGGCGTTTCTGCGCATGGAGCTGGTCGAGCACCTGGCGACCATCCAGCTGCGGGCGATGCAGGCGGGCGCGCTGCGGACGGTGCCGGCGGCAGATCTCGAACGGCTGTTGGAGTCCCGCATGAAGGCCGGTCTGGGCCCCGAGGCGCGGCGCCGCAAGAAGGCCCAGCGCGGCAGCTAGGCCGGTTCTGTCCACGACCCAGATCGATCCACTTGACATTTCAGAGGCATGGGCCACCGGGCCTGTGCAAGGCGAGGACGCATGAACGCTTGGCTGCGACGCTGGGGTCTCTCTGGGATCCTCGTCATTTCGATGGGTTGCAGTGGGGCCACGGAAGTGCGCGAGCCCCTGTCGGACGATGGCCTGGCGGCCGCCGGTCGCTGTCTGATCCTGACGACCAACGATGCCGAGGCGAACTTCGACGGACCCAAGGTCAACGTCGACGGTCAGATGTCCTACCAGGGCTCGATCTCGCGGATCGCGGCCGAGAAGAAGCGGCTGCTGGCGCAACACCCGGGCTCGGTGCTGCTGATCTCGGCGGGCGACGACTTGCAGGGCCGGTACATGGAACGGGCCGACGGCAACCGGGCGCTCGCCGCCAAGACGGCGTGGCAAGTGTACGAGAAGGCCGGCTACGACTACGGAACGCTTGGCAATCACGAGTTCGACGCCGGACCGGCGGTGGTGCGCGCAGCTCTGGAAGGCCTGAGCACGTATCGAATTCTGGTGGCCAACGTCGACCTGCCCGGCTCGATCCTCGACCGCCCGGGCGCGCCGCTGATCAAGGAGCAGGTCGTCGCCGACTGCGGCGGGCTGCGCGTGGGCCTGTTCGGGCTGTTGACCCCGTCGGCCAAGCAGATCTCGGACATCGGCGACCTGAAGTTCAAGAACCCCGACGACCCCGTCTTTCCCGCCGCGCGCGCCGCCATCGCCCGCCTGAAGCAGCAGGGCGCGCAGGTGATCGTGGTGATCAGCCACTTGGGTATCGAGGGCGACATGAAGCTCGCCGAGCACGTTCAGGGCATCGACGCCATCATCGGCGGCCACTCGCACTCGCGGCAGTGGCGGTGGGAGCGGTTCGAGCAGACCGTCGTCGTGCAGTCGGGCGAGCGGTTCAAGCACTTGGGCTATCTGGAGCTGGTGGGCAAGGCGAACGGCAAGCCGGGCATGGACCTGCCGCGGTCGTCGTGGCTGATCCGCGAGGTGAAGACCGACATGCCGCGCGACGAAGCGACCGAGCAGGCGATCACCGCCGCGCGCGAGCCGCTGATCCAAGAGCGGGTGGTGGGCCAGCGCACGGTGCCGTGGGACGTGTCGGGCGCCAAGTCGGACTACGGCCAGCGGGCGGCGCGGGCGGTGCAGCACTTTGCCCAAGAGAAGAGCGGCAAGCCGGTGGTCGCGGGGCTGCTGAACTCGGGCGGCCTGCGCAGCAACACGGTCTATCCGGTTGGACCCGTGACGAATTTGGAGATCGCTGCGATCCACCCCTTCCAGAACCACCTGGTGCTGGTCGAGCTGACGGGCGAGCAATTGGCGCAGGCGTTCGACAGCTCGTGCGGCGGTACGGTCGGCAACGGTGGCAACGAGCGGCGACCGTCGCGCGCGGTCGTGTTTGGCCTGGACGTCCAGTGCCTGCCCGACAATCCGGGCATCAAGTACCGGTACGAAGACAACAAGCCGGTCCAGATCCTGCAGCCCGGCCAGCGGGTCGTCAGCATCGCCGTCGATGGCAAGCCGGTCGACCCCAAGGCCCTGTATCGCTTGGCGACGCTGGACTACCTGACCAAGGCGGGCACGTACTACGCGTTGGGCGGCACCGCCCGCAAGTGCCTGGATGGACGGGACTATACGGAAGAGGACCCGTGCAAGGGCTCGCCGCTGCTGGCCGAAGTGATCGAGTCGGCGGTGGTAGACGGGACGATGGATCAGCCGCTGGCGCC
>JBMOIG010000037.1:0-34046 GCA_049317445.1 Myxococcota bacterium
TAGATTGAAGGTCCGCAGCACGCTGGTCAATCGACAAATCTGGAGGAACTGTAAGCATTGAGCTTTTCGCTTCGGGTTCACGAGCGTGGCATTTCGAGCGAAAACATGAGAGGAATCCCCCTGAGGCCCCTATTCGTGCACGGGGACGGGGTTCGAATGCTGCGCAACTTCTCCTATCTCCAGACGCGCCTGCTCGCCGGCGTGGCAAGGCCGGGGCCGGACTTGAAGGCGGACCTTGCCGAGCTGCGGCGCGTGGGTATTGGGGCGTTGCTCAGTCTGACGGAGACGCCGGTGGACCTGCGAGAACTCGAGGCGGCGGGGCTGGTCTCCCGTCACGCGCCGATTCGGGACTATGCGGCGCCGGAACCCGAGCTGCTGGACGATCTCGTGGCGTGGATCGGCGATCAGCAACACGGGGGGCGGGCAGTCGCCGTTCACTGCGCTGCGGGCTTGGGCCGAACCGGCACCGTGCTGGCGGCCTGCTTGGTCGCTGAGGGAGCATCTGCCGCAGAAGCCGTCGATGTTGTGCGCAAATCTCGTCCTGGCTCGATCGAGACGGACGAGCAGGTCGCGGCCGTGCACGCCTTTGCCCGACGCGTTGCCGAGCGTTCGCGACCGGGCTGAGCGATGAGAACACGCCGAAGCATCGCAACGCGTTTGCCCCCCGACGAACGGCCAATTAGGATGCAGGTCCGGCCTTTGCCCTCGCGGTGTTTCATGTCCACCCGTCGCGCGCCCTCATCGACCCCGACCGTCCTCACGCGAGCCTCCAGTCGCGCCTGGCGCTGGCTGCTCGTCGCTTGTCTTGCCGCCGTGTGCGCATGGCCAGTCGTCGCGGCGGCGGAAGGCAGCCCCAAGGTGTGCAAGGGGCCGCTGGAACCGTCGGTCGTCGGCGGCTGCAAGCTCGACTCAGCCGGGTGCTGCGACGCGACCGGACGCCTGCTCTATTGCGCTGGGGCCGACCTGTACTGCATTGACTGCGCGGGCACCTTCCCCGCTTGCGGGTGGGCATCCTCCGGCCCCGGCAGCAGCGCTGGAACCTACGACTGCGGCACGACTGGCGGCGCTGACCCGAGCGGGATGCACCCCCTGTCATGCTCAGCTTGTCCGGCGGAGTGTCAGGGCGGGGCAGCGGCCTGCAGCGCCAAGTGCTCGGGACTCTGCGGCAAGTGCGAGGGGAAGGGAGCGCTGTGTCTGGACGATGGCGCGTGCTACGTCCCCCAGTGTGGCCAGCAGACCTGCGGCGTGGACCCCAACGGATTCCCGTGCGGCGTCTGCCCGTCCGGCACCGCGTGTGAGCCGGGCTTGAGCCAGTGCCTGCCCGTGCCTCAAGCCTGCCTTCCCAGCGACCAGCCCGGCTGCGCCGGCTGCATGTGCGAGTCGTGCGTATGCACCAAACATCCTTTTTGCTGCACGTTGGCTTGGGACGCGTTCTGTGCCGAAGCGTGCGAGACCGAGTGCGGGCAGTCGTGCGCTCCCTGTCCGGCAAAGCCGACGTGCGACGGCTTGGGCTGCGGCAACTTCTGCGGTGTGGACTGCGGGGGCTGCAAGGACGGTCAGGTTTGCCACCAGTACCAGTGTTGTCAGCCGACGTGCGAGGGCAAGACCTGCGGTTCGGACGGCTGCGGCGGCAAGTGCGGTTCGTGCGGCGAGTGGGACGCGTGCATCGACGGGCAGTGCGAGAAATGCGTCCCCGATTGCGAGGGCATGGCGTGCGGATCCGACGGCTGCGGTGGCGAGTGCGGTCAGTGCGACAAGGGCCTGATTTGCATCGGAAACGCTTGCATGACAGGGGTTTGTGCGGGCCAGTGCGGCGGCGGTCCCGTGAAGAACGAGAGCGGACAGGACTGCTACTGCGACGACGCGTGCGTGGACTACGGCGACTGCTGCGAGGGCGTCTGTGAGTCCTGTCCCGGCAACAAGGGGTGCTGCGAGACGACGTGCGACGGAACATCCTGTGGCGACGACGGTTGTGGCGGCAAGTGTCCATGCAACAAGGGGACCCTTTGCAAGGACGGAACCTGTGTCGCCTGTCTTCCGCAGTGCGCGGGCAAGGCGTGTGGCGACGACGGCTGTGGCGGGGACTGTGCCGAATGTCCTGCACATTTTGCGTGCAAGGAGGGGCAGTGCGTGGCGAACGGCTGTGACGGCGTACAGGCAGAAGGCTGTTGTGACGGCCAGACGTTGAAGGTCTGCAATGGCGGGCAGGTGACGCAGCAGGCGTGTGCCCCCCCCGGAGGGTGCGGCTGGCACCCCGGCAACCAGCACTACGATTGCGGCACCACGGGAGAGGCGGACCCTTCGGGCAAACTCGTCAAGGCCTGTCCTGGCAGCTGTGAGCCCAAGTGCCTTGGTTTGGAGTGCGGGCCCGATGGTTGCGGAGGCGAGTGTGGCGGCTGCTTTGGAGGCAAGCAGTGCCAGGACGGCCAGTGCGCGTGCGTGCCAGGCGACGAGCGGGTCTGCTGTGGCTCGGCGCTGTGCACCTTGGACTCGTGCGGCCAAAACGCCCAGTTCCTGCAATCCTGTGCCAACGGCTGTGAGGCCGCCGCTTGCAGGCCCACCTGCGTGCCGCAGTGCAAGACCCCCGGCTGTGGTCCCGACGGCTGCGGCGGCACGTGCGGCGCGTGCGCGTCTGGGGTTGCGTGCTCCGCTGGCGTCTGCAAACCCGACGCAAGCGGTGACACGGCAGGCAGCAGCGGCGGCTGCGACGCAGGAGCGACCGGGCCCGGAGCACGCGGCGGCGGTCTGTTGCTGTTGCTTTCCGTGTTGCTGATGGGCGCGGTACGGCGGCGGTCGAACAGGAGTTCGTGGTGGGTGATGGGGGCGTTGGTCGCGCTTCTGGTCGTCGCCGGTTGTGGAAATCAGACCCAGCCCATCGACGCCACTGTGCCGACCGATGTGGCCGCGGATGTCGAAGACGTCCCCGATGTCTGTGAACTCATGGATGTTGTGGAGCCGGATGCGTCTGACGTCGAGCCGGACGTCCCCGACCTCTCGGACTTGCCGGATCTGGCCGACGCGTCGGACGCGGAGACCGATGTAACCGCAGAGATCGACGACGATGTGGACGCTGGCCAAGACACAGCGGACCTGCCAGAGCCGGCGACCTACGACTGCAACGCCTTGCCGCCGGGACCGTTCCAGCTGGAAGCCGTGCCAGGAGCGGTGGCGTCCGAGGACCTCGCCTTCGACCACTTGGGCAATCTGGTCGGGTCGAACAACACGGCGCTGTACCGCACGAAAGCTGGCGGCAAGGGCAAGCTGTGGGTCCCCAACGTTGACCAGCGTGCCGGGATGCGGTTCCTGCCCAACGGCAAGCTGGCGGTGTGCGACGACAAGCTGGGGCGGATTCTGCTGTTCGATCAGGACGGGTCGCAGACGGTGTTGGTGCAGGGGCTGCTGTATCCCAATGGGATCACGGTCGATCTGAAGGGCTACATCTACGTCACCGAGCACGATGCGGGACGCGTGCTGCGGATCGACCCCTACTCCGGCGACTACACCGTGCTGACCAACGCCATCCAGAACCCGAACGGCATCATCTTCGACCCGGAGTTCAAGTATCTGTACATCGGATCATTCGCCACCGGGTCGATCTACCGCCTGGCCGTGTCGCCAACGGGCGTGCCCGGCAAGCTTATCGTCTGGTCGAACCCCACGGGCGGCGACGGTCTGTTGGACGGCATCGGCGTCGATGTGTGCGGCAACGTGTACGTCTGCGAGTACGGCAATGCCGACATTTGGCGCATCCCGCCGCAGGGCGGCCCGGGCGTGCGGATCGTCGACGCCGACCCCGGAGCGACCTATCTGCCGAACATGCAGTGGGGCACTGGCGGCGGCTGGGACCCCTACAGCCTGTACTTGCCGGATGGCTGGAAGATCGGCCTGTGGCGGGTGCGGGTCGGTGTGCCGACGGCACCCCGGGCGTTTCCCTAGGCACGCAGCGAGGATGTGGCTCATGAAGGGGACTTGGCTCTGGTGTTTCGCCTTGATGACGACGCTGGGCTGTTCGGGTGGCGGCGGTGCGGACAACGTCGACGCGGGCGGTGACACGTCGGGTCCCGCGTGCACGGTTCCCGCAGGAGAGCGGCCTGCCTTTGCCCACCAACTGACCTGTCCAGCCGACTTCGACGCGCTGGCGTGGCGTCCTCCCGATGCGGCGATCCCCGGCGCGAAGTCGTCCAAGACCATCGTCGACACGGCGGACAGCGATGCGCTGTACTTCCTGAACGCCGAGACCTATCCGATGCACTACGCCTTTGCCCAGAAGTACCTGTCGGGCAAGGGCAAGCCGCTGGTCAAGGACGCGTCGTCGTTCTCGGCGCAGGAGTACTTCAGCCCCACGCGGCGGTTCCTGCTGGGCGCGGTGACGTTCTACGAAGGCGCAGGCGTGTGGGCGTATGAGATCGCGCCCTACGACAGCGCATCGGCCGACATGGTGGTGCGTGCGTGGGACTTGCTGGTCGCCGCGACGTTCTTCGGCCCGCAGCTGCGCTTTCACCCGACCAGCGATGCCGTGGCGCAACTGCTGCCGTTGCTGCCCGAGCGCATCAAGATCGTGACGACCGCCGAGTTGTTCGCGGGCTTGTCGTTTCAACCCTTGAATCCAGGGGTTGCGGTCGGCCGGCTGCGGTTCTATCAGGTTCAGGAGCTGGAGACGCAGTCGGCCTGGGTGACGCCGCGCGACGTGGCCGTGCTGGACGCGGTGCCCAACGACCTGTCGGTGGTGGCGGGCCTGATCACGGCTGAGCTGCAGACGCCGCTGTCGCACGTCAACGTCCTGTCGCAGAACCGCGGCACGCCGAACATGGCGCTGGTGGGAGCACAAGTCGACAGCAAGCTGAAGTCCTTGCAGAACAAGTGGGTACGGCTGACCGTGACCGCGTTCGACTGGCAGATCGAGGAAGTGACGCAGGCCGAAGCCGACGCATGGTGGGAGGCGCACAAGCCGGGCGTCGTCCAGGTGCCCGACCTGGACCTGACCGTGACGGAACTGCGCGATTGCACCCAAGTCTCGGCGACCGATACGGCGGTCTTTGGCGGAAAGGCCAGCAACTATGGACAGCTGTGCCAGATCCCCACGCTGCCCGTGCCGCCCGCGTTTGCCGTGCCGGTGTTCTACTACCACCAGTTTGCCCAGCAGAACGGGCTGTACGACAAGGTGGCGGCACTCGAAGCGGACCCGAAGTTCGTGCAGGACCCTGCCTATCACCAGTCCAAGCTGCAAGAGCTGCGGGAATTCGTGCTGACGGCGCCACTGGACCCGGCTTTCGTGCAGACGCTGCGGGCGCGACTGGACGAGAAGTTCCCGAATCAGCGTGTGCGGTTGCGGTCGAGCACCAACGCCGAGGACCTCGACGGCTTCACGGGGGCCGGTCTGTATACGTCCAAGACTTGGGACCCGGTGGACCCCACCTCCGTGCTGGAAGATCAGGTGCGCAAAGTGTTCGCCAGCCTTTGGAACGACCGGGCGTTTGAGGAGCGGGCGTGGCGCGGCATTGCCAACGACCGGGTGGCGATGGCGCTGCTGGTGCACCGCGGCTTTCCCACCGAGGACGCCAACGGCGTGGCCCTGACCAACAACCTGTTCGACCCGATGCAGCCTGCCTTCTACATCAACGTCCAGAAGGGGGACACGCCGGTCGTGCGCCCTCCCGGCGACGGCGTGACGGCAGAGCAGTTCCTGTATTTCTATGCCTACCCCGGCCAGCCGATTTCGTATCTGGGTCAGAGTTCGCTGGTCGGCGGGGGGCAGACGGTGCTGACGGTCGATCAGGTGCACGAGCTGGGCAAGCAGTTGGTGAAGGTGCACGAGGCGTTTGCCCCCATCTACGCGAAACCGGGCAAGTTTTACGCCATGGATGTCGAGTTCAAGTTCGACACGGCCCCCGGCGACACGGTGTCCAAGGTGTGGATCAAGCAGGCGCGGCCACACCAGGGCTGGGCGCAGTGACCGAACCGCGCAACGGAGCGTACATGTCTCGCATCCACAAGATTCTGTTGGTCTTTGCGCTTGCCGTCCCGGTGGCATCCGGCTGCGACTCCTCTGACGGCACCACGTCTGTTGTCGACACCGCTGTCGGCGACACGACGGGCGACACGACGCCGGAACTGGATGTGGCGGTCGAGGTCGAGTCGGGCGACGCAGACGTCGGTGAAGTCGTGGAACCCGTCGACACAGCGCAGGATCCGTGGGTCCAGCAGCTCGGTCAGGCGTGTCCGGCGGCGACCCGCGTCGGTCGCTTTGAGGCGCTGCACGACGAGTACGGCGCCTACGTGGCGGGCAACATCAGCGACCGCATCGACGCGTTGCAGGTGCTGGTCGAGCAGGAGAAGGACGGCCCTTGCGTGCTGTTGCAGCGCAAGAACCCCACGTGTTCGCCGGGTTGCAGCAAGACCGAGCAATGCGTGCGCGATGCCGGCTGCCAGCCGTTCCCCGCCCCGATGGACGTCGGTGCGGTGACCGTGACCGGACTGGTCCTGCCCGTGACGATGACGGCCAAGGGTGCGAACAAAGACTACTTTTTCACGGACTTCGACGCCAAGGCCTATGAACAGGGCGCGCACGTCGAGCTCAAGGCGGCCGGGGGCGACCTGACGGCGTTTGCGCTGCACGGCGTGGGCGTGCCCGACTTGGTCGTGTCGGCGGTCGACTGGGTGATGAAGAAGAACACTGCGCTGACGCTGACTTGGGAGGCTGCGCCGGGGCCGTGGCAAGTGCGGATCTCGCTGAACGTCGACCAGCACGGGCTGACGCCGGTCACGCTCGTCTGCGACGTGCCAGACTCGGGCAGCTACACGATTCCTGCGGGCCTGACGACGGCGTTGTTGAACTATGGCGTGTCGGGAGCGGCGACGGCGTCCATCGAGCGGCGCACTGCCGATTCCGTTGAGCTTGCGCCGGGTTGCGTGGATCTTCTGGTGACGAGCCGAGTCCGCGGTGAGCTGCTGGCCCAATAGTCGCTCGGCCGCTGCCGTTGGTCAGAACTTGATGCCTGCCAGCACACCGAAGTCGTCCATGGTCTGTTCGTTGCCCAAGTCCGTGCGCCAATAGCGCAATCCAAGACCTATCCAGCCCACGTTCGACATCGCCCGGAAGCGGTGCTGTCCCTCGCCCATGGAGCCGAACGGGGCGTACTCATACGTCACGTCGACGATCGTGCCCCCCGCGTGGCCGCCGGGATACCACGCGAGGTTGAGTCCGCCGAAGCCGTCGAAGTCGATGCCCCAGTAGTTGTAGCCCAAGGGCTCGGGCGTCCCCATCTCGTAGCCGATGCCGAAGCCGAAGCCCGCTCCGAAGCGAAGCCACGACAGGTCGACCAGCGTCCACGGGAAACTCATTTTGGTGTACATCAGCATGCCGCCGGAAGCGTCGTCGGCATTTCCGGCATATCCGTCGGCCGCTCCCCACCAGCCCAGCCGAAAGTCGAGGTTGATCGAGGGCATGTGGCCCAGCGCCGTCTTGTTGATCGGCGACCACAGCACGCCGCGGCCGGTCAACGAGTAGCTGCTGGCCGAAGCGTCAGAGCGGGTCCACTTGTCATTGACGTTGAGTTTGAGGCCCGAGTAGTTGCGCACGCCGTACTCGAATCCGCCGATGATCCACGAGCCACGGTCGCCGAACGTCTCGTCATCGAGCGCACTTGCAGGCCGAGCGACCCATGCGGACATGGAGACCACCAAGGTCAGCACCGTCGTCGTCAGCAGCTTGGTGAAGCCGTAGTTCATAGCCGCACCCCCGCCATCAGGAAGGTCGTCGCCTCTTCCATGTAGTGGACTCGCGCTCGCACGAAGTAGCGGTTGCCGATGTTGCCGACGGCGCCAAGCTCAGCGCTCCAATACGGCTCGGTGATGTCCAGACGCAGGGCCGCCTCCCACTGCGCCCAGCGGGTCATCGGTCCCAGCAGGCCGACCACGAACCCGAACATGGCGTTGGTCTTGTAGGTCGCCGGTTCTGTGGCGGTGGCCTTGCTCTTGACAACGGACGTAGGGCAAGTGCCGAACGAGGAGCCGAAGTCCAGTACGATCGGGTTGTTGTCGTCGCCCAGCGGGATGCCGTAGAAGAGGTCGAACAGGATCGAAGCTCCATCCTTGGCCATCAGTGCGTCGAACTCGAGCCCGGCGCCGCTGCGGGGGCTGGTATCGATGTAGTACGTCTGGTCCTGGCCGGTCAGCTGCGCCTGAGCGCCTGCGCCCGCGCCCGAAGCGGCTCCCATCAGCATTTGGGCAAGCAGGCTGCCTCGCTCCGCGTAGTGAATGCCGGCGCCGAAGTTGCCCAAGGGATTCATCCCGGTCATCAGCGCGATCTCCACCACGCCGACGGCGTACTGCCGCGAGCCCAGCAGCTCGGTCGAGAACGGCCCCCACGGGGCGGTCTCGGCATGTGCCGTCGCTGCTCCACCCCAGACGGCAGTCGCCGCCACACAGAACAACGTTGCCCGGCGGAATCCGTGGATTCCGCGAGCGAATACCGAGTGCATAGGTGCTCCCCCCTGCTCCGCAAAGCAGAACGTCGCAGATGGCGCACACGCAGCCCTTTCCCCGAGTTGCGGTGGCCCTTACTGGACCGGCCGAGTGTCAGAACCAAAACGGTCCGTGTCAAGTAGGGGCGGTTTGTTTCGGAGCGAAAGTGGGCGAGGGACGTGCCTATCCCGTTCCGCACTCAGGGCTGACTGCGGCAGCTGGGCTGGATGGAGGGTGAGGTAGGACCGCGGACCGGCGAGCGGAAGAAGGGGGCGTGGCTCGGGTCAGGGCTTGGGGCCGTCGAAGTGGATCTCGACGAACTCGTAGATGTAGTTTCCGGAGCCAGTCGGGTCGGCGATCTCGCTGATGTAGGCCCCGTTGGGCGTCATCGCGAGTCCCTGGCCGCTGCCGGGCGTGGCGCCGGAACCGGGCGTAGAGGTGCCCTTCTTCCACGAGGCGACATCGGTCGCGACGCCCACGGGAACGCTTCTTTGCCAGTTGTCGCCGGCCTTCAGCGCCGGAGTCGGGCCGTCGATGACCTTGGACGCGGCATCGCGCAGCGTGAAGGTCTCGTCGCCGTTGATCTGCGGGAACTCGCCGCCTGCGTCCTTGGCTGCGTTCACGAAGACCACGTTGGCGGCAAGGGTGACCTTCCAGAACGTCTCGAACGCCTCCTTGGTCGCACCGCGGGAGACGATCACGTAGCCGCCGCCAGTGACCACGGTACCCTTGGGCAGGGTGGCCGACTTGGCTGAGGCCGTCTGTTCGATCTTCCAGCCCGACAGGTCAAGGTTGGTCGCACTGGCATCCAGCACCGTGATCTTGGCCGACACTTCGGTCGCCAGGCCGACCAGCAGCTTGCCGGTGGCTGGCTTGCTGCCCGCCGTAAACGTGAACGTGGCGGACAAGGCGTCGGGCTCGAAGACGACGGCGCCGGACACCGTGCCGATCTTGTCGGCTCCGTCGCTGGACACCGTGACCTCGAGACTCTAGCCTGTCGACGGCGCGGGCATGTCCAGCTGAACGGTAAAGGTAGCCGTCGTGCCAGCCACCAGCGCGGCTTCGGGCGGATCCAGGGCCAGCACGTCGGGCAGCGCATCGTCGGTGATGACGCTGATCTTGACGGTCGCCTCGTTCTCGCCCCCGGTCAGCATCGCGCGCAGCGTGGTTTCGCCGAGCTTCAGACCCTGAACGGGCACGGCCACTTCGGTCTGTCCGGCGGGCACGGTCAGCGGGCTGCCGACCGCAACCGCAATCGTCGGGTCGTCGCTCTGCACCTCGATGGTGACGTCCTTGGCCTCCGCGTGGTTCAGGCGCACCGTCAGCGGCAGCGACAGCGTCGGCCCGGACTTCTTCAGCCGCTGGAAGGCTGCGAGCTGGTTGAAGGCCTGCACGTCGGCGGGCGCAAGGGCAAAGTCGCTTTTGTCGCGCGGCAGGACCTTCAGGAAGCCGTTGCGCCAAGCCATCGGACCCGTGATGAACGGGAAGACGTCGCCCTTGACGGGCCACGGCTCGACGAACGGCGTGCCGGTCGGCCAGATGTAGTCGTCGACACGGACACTTGCGTCGATCTCGAACTCGTTGGCGTTGTCGGTCTCGCCTGATCCAGGGGCCGGGTCGGCGTTGACCACGGTGACGCCCTCGACCCGCATCAGCGTTGCCTCCCACGGAGACAGGGGACCGGCCGCCACCGCGGCGGCGAGCTCAGTGGCGCTGACGACCTTGGCTTCAGGCGTCGCGGTTTCGCCGGTGGCCACCCAGTCGGGTTCGGTCAGCTCGACCTCGTCGAAGTACACGGTGACCGTCGCGCCGGTCACGTCGATGATGTCCCCGAGCTTGGCCTTCACGCCAGCGGCGCCGACGTACACGAACACGCCGCCGTGCTCGACGGGCGTGCCCTTCTTCTGCATGAACCAGCCGTTGGAGCCGACGGCGGTGACCACCATGCCCGAGACGGCGACGCGGTAGTTGTAGGTCGTAGGTGAGACCTTGATGGCCGCGAGATCGGTCGGGCAGCCGACGGAACCCACGTTCGCAAACTCGGGGCAGGGGTCACACGCGTCGCCTTTGTCGTCGCCGTCCTTGTTGGCCTGGTCGGCGTTGGCTTTGGCAGGGCAGTTGTCCTTCAAGGTCGGCAGGCCGTCGCCGTCGGAGTCGTCGGGGTCGAACTTCTTGCACGCCGTGGTGTTGGCGTCGAAGGGGCAGGGGTCGCACACGTCGCCCAAGCCGTCGCCGTCGGTGTCGGGCTGGACCTTGTCGTCCACCGGGCGGATTGGGTTGAAGGTGTTGGGGCAATTGTCCTTGTCGGTGGCGATGCCGTCGCCGTCCGGGTCGTTGACCAGCGTCTTGTCCGGATACAACGTCGAGCCCTTGACCGAGTCGTTCTCGAGCGTGCGCTCCGGGACGCAGGTGGGCTCGCCTTCGGGGTCACCGCAGGCCCAGGCCGGATAGTTGGGTGTTCCCAAGGCCTTCTGCAGCGCACTCCAGTCTTTGCCGATGTCGCGCTTGAAGCAGACCCGCTTGACCTGGCCGCAGATGTCGCCGATCTCGTCGCAGCCGCTGACCAATGCATCGACTACGGCCGTGTTGCCGGCCACAGCCACGCCGCCACGAAGGACCAGCGCCATGTCTGCGGCAGTCGCCGACAGGACCGCGCGGTAGGACTCGCGTCCCTTGCGGTCGTAGATCGCGATGTCGCCGTAGCGTCCGGTTGCCAGCACGCCGACCGCGTCGTCCATGGCCATGGCTTTGGCCGCATTCAGCGTCGCCATGCGCCACAACTGCTCGTCCGTGAAGTACTTTCCGAAGTGGTTCTGGTTCAGGTAGTCCGCGCAGGCGAGCTCGCGCAGCGTGTTCATCGAGCCGCTGGGGACCCAGTCCGTGCCGATCGCGATGGCCACGCCCAAGCGGGCGTACAGGGTGACCTGCGCGGTGTCGCCGTACAGCGAGACGTTGGACCGCGGCGACCACACCAGCTTCATGCCCTTGGCCGCCATGTACGCGATCTCGGCCGCGCGCAGGCCGATGCCGTGGATGATCGAAGCCCGCCCGTCCAGCGAGTTCTTGGCGTTTGCGTCGCCCTGACCGGTCAGGCACAGGAACTCGTTGCGCGCATTGTGGTCGATGCCCTCGGCAACGTGCGGGACGTAGGCATCAAAGGAGGCGGAAGGCGCAGCGTGGATCTCCGGGTAGCCACAGCCGGTATCGAGCATCAAGCCGTTCGAGTCGCCAAGCGGGAACGTGTCGTAGTAGGCGCCGGGTTGGTTCAGGCCGTTCTTGCCAGAGCCGGTGGCGTCGAGGTCGCGCAGCAGGCCTGACAGGTCGCCGGAGCCGAACATTGCCGTGCCGCCCGTCAGGATGTAGCGCAGCTCGCCCCACGCCTTCTGGTCGACGGTCGCCTGACCGGAGGTCGAGATGGACGGGTGGCCGTTCTTGCCCTTGCGCCACTCATGCCGGTGCTCCCAGCGCAGCTTGGGGTCGACCTTGGCCTCCAGCGCCGACCAGGGCTTGTCGCCCAGCCAGCCGATGTGGTTGTGTGCATCGATCAGGCCGGGAGAGACCACAGCGTCGGGGCAGATGACCTTGGTTGCATCGCCCGCCACGCAGTCACAACCGACGCACGTGATCATGCCTTTGGCGTCCAGCAAAACGCCGCCGCCCTCATAAACCCGCCCGGGCGTCAGCACGTCGCCGACAATCAACGTCCCGGTGCCGGTGCCCTTTTCGACCGAGCAGACGTTGGTGCCCGGAGGCGTCGCGGGCTGCAGCGGCGTCGGGCACGCGACCACCTCGGGTTCCGGGTTGGGGATGTCGGTGCCGTCGGGGGTGTCGGTGGTGTCGCCCGTCGTGTCGCCGTCGGTCGTGTCCGCGGTATCGCCGGTTGTGTCGATCTTGGCGTCGCCGGCCACGTCGGCCAGCGGCGTGTCATCGGAAGCATCGGACCCGCACGCAGCCAACAGAAGCATGGACACAGCGAGCACCGCGGTCAGAGCGGCGGTCGATCGGGGGGAAGCCAAGCGCATCGGGGACCTCTGGCCGAGTCGGGCTCGGCGTCGGACGGTGCGGCCTCAAGGGCCCATCGCAAGAGGAGGGCGGCTCCGGGGGGGCGGGAGCTCGCGTCCAAGTCGACCGATCCACGCGGTCATGCGCGAATCGCCAAGACGTCGCGCCGTGACGCGATCGCCCGTTCAGCCATAGCACAATCCCATGGGAAGGTGCGAGCGCCGCGGAATCAGGCGGCGGACCAGCCCAAGGGCACGGGGGGAGAGCTACTCGACCTTGGCGGTGGCCGTCACGCCCTTCACTGCGGGAGAGAAGCCCTTCTCAGACGTAATCAGCTGCAGTTCGACCTGCAACATCAGACCGGTAGCGGCGGGGGAGGCGGAGATGTCGAGCGGGAAGACGGCGGGCGGGAAAGCCAGAGCTTCCGTCCACTTGCCCACTTCGAGGGCCTTGGCATCGTCGCCCGTGCGGTAGCGCACCTGGATGGCCGTCTTCTCCGGCAGCTCGGCCTCAACGGCGATCGTCTGCCACTTGACCTTGTGCGTGCCGACCATGATCGGGTTGGCCGAGGTGCCGCCGAAGAATGTGACCACGTACTGACCCTTGGGCGCCGTGAAGTAGTTCAGCGTGTACCCGGTCATGTCGGAGTACGTGTACGGGCCGTTGCCGACGGGGTAGTCGCCGACCATGATCATTTTGTTGGGGTCGACCTTGGAGATGGTGTGGCCGTTCCAGTTCACGCCCCACACGAAGCCGTCATAGTCCAGCGCGATGCCGTGCGGTCCGCCGCCGATCTTCACCGACCCCATGACTTGCATGGTCTGGGCGTTGATCTTGGTGACGGACTGGGCGCCGTCGTTGGCGACCCAAACGAAGCCGTCGTTCGAGGTGGCGATGCCGCTGCCCTGCGAGCAACCCTGCACGTTCTGCCACTGGCCAGTAGCGGGATCGTACCGGGCGGCGCCAACCGAGTAGCTGCCGATCCAGATCTTGCCGAACTTGTCCACGTTGATGCCGTATTGGCCAGGCGCGCTGCCGTGGTCGGAGATCTTCTTGGTCAGCGGATCGACGCGCCTCAGCACTCCGCACTGGATCCACAGAATGCCCTTCTGGTCGACGACCATGCCGTACGGGCCCCCGCACGCGCCGTTGATCTGGTCGACGACCTGGCCCTTCTCAGGCTCCAGTCGGTACAGGTTGCTGTCGTACTTGCCGACCCAGAGGTGGTTCTCCTTGTCGACGGCGACGCCTCGGGCGGCTTGATTGGTGCCGCCGGGCTGCACGATAAACTTCACGCACTCGTCGTCGCCCGGCGAGTTGGGGCCGACCATCTCGTCCGGCGTGATCGTCTTGCTGCCGTTCTTGTCCGTGGCGGTCTGGATGACGCCGTCGCCGTTCTTGTCGATGCAGTACTTCGTCTCGCTCATGATCTTGACGATCCTGCCGTCGCCGCGGCACGCCACCCAGACGTTGCCGAGCAGGTCCACCGAGGTGCGCGACGGGTCGCTGCAGACCTTGTAGCGGCCGACCTCGTTGCCGGTCTTGCAGTCGACCTTGGAAACCGTGCTCTCAGGCGAGTTCGATACCCAGATGTACTTGAGATTCAAGCTGATCTTCTGCTGGTCGATGACGATGTAGCCGTTCTGGTCCAGGCCGACGCCGGTCGAGTTTTCCGAATTCAGCTCGAAGGGATTGCCCAGCTGCGGGCCCACGGCCTGCTGGCTGCAGGACATGTCGCAGGTGCCACACGACGACTTCACGCCCTCGTCGGTTTGGCCGTCGCAGTCGTTGTCCAGGTTATCGCAGGCCTCGTTCTCCGGCATGGTCTCGCCGTTGCAGGCCCCCCAGAAACCGTCCTTGCAGGGCTGAACGCCGGCCTTGCAGATGCCCTTGCCAACCCAGTTCGGGTCGCCGGAGTAGCACGGAGCCGCGATGCCCTTGCACGAGCAGCCGGGGACGTTGCCGTCGTTGCAGTTGGGGCAAGCCTTCGCGAAGTTCGGATTGGCGTCGTCGCAGTCCAGACCGGCCACGCAGAACTTGCCAAAGCCGTCGCCGTCTTCGTCGATGCACTTGCTGGGCGTGGAGTCGGCCGCAGCGTCCGGCTGCGCGGTGTCCGGCTTGGTGGCGTCGGGCTGCACGGGCACGTCGGGTTGCACGGTAGCGTCGGGCTCGTCGGTCCCCGGATTCACGGCGTCGGTGCCGGTTTCGGTGGCGTCCGGGACGTTGATGTCGGGCTGGACCGCGGCGTCTTCCACCGTGCCGTCTTCGACGGTGGTGTCGGGCTGGTCGGTGCCCGGATCTACCGTGTCGGCAGCGACTTGCGAGTCGTCATCGATGGTCTGCACGTCGGTATTGGGCTTGGTGATGTCGGGCCAGACGGCTGGCGGGGCGGTGTTGGCAGCGTTGGAGCAGCCCACCGCGACCCACACAAGCGAGACACACAACACAGCATTCGAGTGCAGCTTCATGCGATACCCCGACCGGCGCACGTCCTTCCGCGCGGACACCCACCGACGGGTTCCACGGGCAGACGCATGGGCGCCATCCCCGATGGTACGCTGCGAATCCGGCCAGCGCAAGCGATTCAAGATCCCGTATCTGCTTAGGAAATCGAGAAGGTGCGCGCGGGGTCAAACGCGTTCGAGCACGGCCGTCAGCAGCCGCCAGAACTCGGCGACTGAGGGAATGCTGACGTGCTCGTCGGGGGTGTGCACGTCCCACATGTTCGGGCCGATCGAGGCCATCTGGCAGTCCGGAAGCTTCTCGCCCAGCAAACCGCACTCGAGACCGGCGTGGATCGCCTTGATGGCCATGGGCTTGCCGAAGACGTCCTGATGCACGGCGTTGACGAGGCGCACGACGTCGGAGTTCGGCTCGGGCTTCCAGCCGGGGTAGCCGCCACTGTGCTCGGGCGTGAAGCCGGCGAGCTGGCACACAAGGGCGATCCGCTGGGCCAGTGCCGACTTGGACGAGTCGACCGAGCTGCGGGTCAGGAAGCACACCTCCACGCGGTCGGCATGGGTCTCGACCAGCCCCATGTTCGTCGACGTCTGCGGCAGGCCGGCGATGTCGGGGCTGAACGCTTCGACGCCGTGCGGACCAGCCAGCAACAGGCCCACCAGCGCGCGGGCGTCGGCAGCGGGCAGGACGCGGTCGGCCTGCGCGGGTTCGAGGGCCAGCGAGATGCCAGGGTCGAAGGCGCCGAACGCCGCGCGGAATTCGGCTTGCAGGCGGGCGATCTCGGCGCGGAGCTTGGTCTCGCAGGGAGCCCCGGCGCGCACGACGGCCGAAGCCTCGCGGGCCAGCGCATTGCGCTTGTTGCCGCCGTGGACCGAGGCGAGCTCGAGACCGCACGAGGCGTTCAGCTCAGCCAGCACCTGGGCGAGCACCCGGTTGGCGTTGGCGCGGCCGGCCGAAATGTCGATGCCGGAGTGGCCACCCTTGCAGCCGAACACCTTGATACGCCAAGCGATCCGGCCGGGGTCGCCACTCCGGAACGCGACCTTGCGGGTGGCCACCGTGTCGACGCCGCCAGCGCAGCCGATCGTCAGGTCACCTTCCTCCTCTGAGTCCAGGTTCAGCAGGTACTTGGACCGCAGCCAGCCGGGCTGAAGCTCGCGGGCCCCGGTCATGCCGGTCTCTTCATCAATGGTGACGAGCACTTCCAGCGGCGGGTGACGCAGGCCCGGGGTCGAGAGCACCGCCAGCGCCGCTGCGACGCCGATGCCGTTGTCCGCACCCAGGGTGGTGCCCCGGGCGCGCAGGACGTCTCCGTCCCGCCACACCTGCAGCGGGTCGCGGGTGAAGTCGTGCTGCGTGCCCTCGTTCTTCTCGCAAACCATGTCGACGTGGGCCTGCAGGGCGACACCAGGGCGATCTTCCAGCCCGGGGGAGGCAGCCTTGCGCAGCAGCACGTTGCCCACGGAGTCACGCAGGACCTCACAGCCAAGTGCGCGACCGGTGTCGGCGACCCACTGGGCGGCCGGACCCTCCTGCTTCGATCCCCGAGGAATCTTGGAGAGTTCAAGAAAGTGGCGCCACAACTCGCGGGGTTGCAGATCGGAGAGAAGGGCGTCCATGCGGAGCTCCTGCCGGGGGCGGTGGTGGGGGGGAGGGAGAGGTTACAGCTTGGTCGGCGCGCAGCTCGACACCCCTGCACCGACGATGGTGTAGCCGGTGTTGCCGATCACTTTCTGGAAGGCGCCGGTGGCCGGGTCGAGCTCATAGACGGTGGACATCGGGTCGGTGACCGACTTGAAGAACAGGTAGAACTTGCCTCCGTAGGCCGCAAATGCCCACGCCTGCACGCTGGACATGCTCATGGGAATGTTCAGCTGCTGTTGGATGCTGCCGTTGGTCTTGTCGATGCGGCCGACCTTGCTGACGTTGGGGAAGAAGCCCCAGAGCTCGGCGTTGCCGGTGCCGGTCAGCTCAGGTCCGCCGGTCAGCGCGATCTTCGAAATGGGCGACACCGTCATCGCCGGGAAGCTGACGGAGGCCAGGTTGGCCTGCGAGGCGGTGTAGATGAAGCTCGCATTGCCGGCGATGAACAGGGTCTCCTCCTTGCCGCCGGGGACGTCGGACGAGAAGCCCATGCCGAACACTTCGTAATTGCCGTTGGGGATCTTGAACGCGGTGGCCTGGCATGACGCGTCCAACGTGCTGACCTTGTAGATCTTGCTGTCCTGATAGAGCACCCAGGCGTTGGCGTCGCGGTCGACCGACATCGAGAACGGCGTGCCGCTGGTCGGGCAGTTCAGGATGCCGATCTTGACGAGCTGCAAGGCCTCGACGTCGAAGCGAAGCAGGACCTTCTGCTCGGTGACGACGTAGACCTTCTTGGCGCGGTCGGAGCAGTCCTTGATGCAGCCGTTCAGGCAGCCGTCGTCCGGGTCCAGATTGCCGTCGTCGCACTCTTCCACGTCCTTCCACACCAGACCGTCGCCGCATGTTGCGAGCTTGCAGGTGCTGATGCATCCGTCGGTGTCGATCTTGTTGCCGTCGTCGCACTCTTCGGAGCCTTCCGCGATGCCGTTGCCGCACTCTTGGGTGATGCACTGGCCCAACCAGCAGACCTTGTTCTCGAAAGCGCAATCGATCTGATCGCCGACATACGCTGAGCCGTCCTGGTTGCAGGTGGTCGAGATCGTTCCCTTGCACACGAACTGGCCGGCGTCGCAGATCTGAGGCTTGCACACGCCGTTGCCGCAGAACTCCGAAGAGCCGCAGATCTGCTTCAACGTTGCGCTGGTGCCGTCGGCCGAGCACTCCAGGGACTTCTTGCCGTCGCAGTACAGCGTGTTCGGCGTGCAGGTCTGGGCCTTGCACGTGCCGTTGCTGCAAGCCAGCTGCTTCATGGCGCAATTCTCGCCCGGGTCGATCCAGCCAGAGCCGTCGGCCTTGCACTTGGTGGCTACCGTGCCGAAACAGGTCGCCTCGTTCGGGGCGCAGGCAAGCTCAGCGCAGCCGCCGTCCTTGCAGAACTCTCCGTTTGGACAGACCTTTTCAACCGCGCCGGACTTGCCGTCCGCGTTGCACTTCATCACCGACTTGCCGTCGCAATACACGGCGTCGGGGGTGCACGAGAACGGGCAGTCGGCGCCCTGGCAGGTGTCGGGCAGGGAGATGTCGCTCTCGGTGCCGTCCTGAACGGTGTCGAGCGGCGTCTCGATGTCGCTTACGGTGTCGCTGGTGGTCGTGTCGACCAGATCCGTCTTGGTGTCGGGCGCTACCGTACCGTCCGGAAAGAAGTAGGTGCCACCACCGGTCGTGGTGTTCGAGCAGGCTACGAGCGTCAGGCACGCGGCGGCAGACACGGAAAAGCGGGAGAGTGCAGTCATGGACATGGCTTCCTGGCAGGAGGAGGAGGTCGTGGCCGCACTGTCCGCGCGGACCGGGCGCAAGGGCGCAAGAGTAGGATCACCCCGCGGCACAATGCAACGCGAACGTGACGCGCCCGAACAGGCGATGGCTGCGGGTCAATTCGACGCCATCCAGTTGCCGCTTGCCTCCATCAGAACCCGACGCGGTCGACGAGCTCCGGGTGGTCGATGAACGGGTTGCGCGTCTTCTGCAGCTTCTCGATGCGGTCGTTGCGGTCGCGCTCGGCGTCGTCCGGCGGGTCCAGGAAGTTCCACGCCTTCAGGGTTGCAAGCGTGACGGCCGGGTGCGCGGGGTCGAGGTCCGAGAAGGGCTTGGGCTTGCAGTCGGTGCTGCCCCAGCGGATCGCGAAATAGAACAGTGCGCGCGCGGCGTTGCCCTTGTGGGCGTCGCGAGGCTCGAACAGCTGCACGCCACTTGCGTCCTTGCCGCGGAACGAGAAGCAGCCGTTCGGGTTTCCCGGCCAGTGATCCTTGCAGTCGCCATCGCCCAGTAAAGCGTTGGGCCAGTTGACGTATTTCACCTTGCCGTAGGGCAAGTTGCCGCGCGCGCTGTTGAAGTCGGCCAGCGCCGGCACCAGGTGATGCAGGTCGGACTTGGCGGCGCCGGTCGCGCCCAGACTCTGCGGCCACGTGTGCTCCGTGTTCAGCTGGGACAAGTTCTGCGGCAGCCACGCGCCTGTGTAGATCTCATGGACGTCGCCGTCGTAGGCCTCGACCACCTGAAAGAGCTCGATGCGCGCCTGATCGTAGGACAGCGACTTGTAACCGACCCGCACCAACTCGCACAGCGCGTGGGACAGTGCAGGTCCCTGCAATCCCTCCAGATCCGCGTACGCTCCGGTCAGCACCACATCGTCCGGCCACGTGGTGTCGACGGCGGTGTCGGCGGTGGCAACGTCGGGCAGGGCAACGTCGGAGTCCGGCAGGTCCGGCAGATCGCTTGCGTCGACCACGTCGTGCGGCGTGTCGAAGATCGCGTCGAGGACATCGGCGCTGTCGGTCCACGCATCGGCCAGCGTCTCACCGGCGGACGCATCGGGACCGGAAACGGCGCTGTCCGGCGAGCACCCTAGCAGCGCCAAGGTCACCAGTGCTGCCGTCAGGGCGTGTGTCCCACGGCCGCTGCCGCAGGGGGAACGCATTCCCGGGCAGGGGAGCGAGTTCCCCAAGGCGTTTCTCGTGTCAGGAGCAGCGGTGGTGTCCGCAACGGACAGCATCATCTTGGGGCGCAGTGTGCGCTTTTCGCCCCAGGCAACCGTCCGAAGTTGTCGGGCTGTCTCAAAATGATGCGTGTCAAGAAGCGTCATGTGTCTCAAATGGAAACGTGTTAGGCTGGGAGGAAGGTCCCGTTCCGATTCAGTGTTTCAGGTCGAACCTCTCGATTCCATGACCGTACTGTGGGAATGTCCCACCTTGGCACGCATCGTGCTTAGTAGGACCCCGCTCGTCCGCTCGCCGTAGCCCGGCGCGAAGTGCAGCCTGCGCGATCCGGACGGTGAAAGTCGAGAGGGACATCAGAAGTGCAATCGGACTCGGTGAGACGAAGGAGACAAGCAGATGTCGACAACCAATGAGATGGACTGGCCTGTACTCGTGGTCGATGACGAACCGACCGCGCGTGAGATCGTGTCCCGCTGGCTGCGCGCGGTCGGCTTTCAGACCCACGGAGTGGCGACGGCGGCCGCGTGTCTGGACTCGATCCGCCAGAATCCACCGGCTGCCATCTGTCTGGACCTGGTGCTGCCGGACTCGGACGGGCTCGAATTGCTGGCCCGAATCAAGGCGTTGGACCCGACTGTGCCTGTGGTGGTGCTGACGGGCCACGGCTCGATCGATCTGGCCGTGCAGGCGGTGCAGGGCGGGGCGTGGGACTTCCTGACCAAGCCGGTCGAGCCGGTGCGCTTGCAGACCGTGGTGCGCAACGCCGTATCGGCTCACGCGATGACGCGGCGTCTGGACCGTCTCGCCGCCGATCAGGATCCCGAGGTGCTGGGTTTGGACGGTCGCTCGGCCGCCATGCGTCGCCTGCGCAATGAAATTCACCGCGTGGCCGGCGGCCGCGTCAGCGTGCTGATCTACGGCGAGACGGGGACGGGCAAGGAGATCGTCGCGCGGGCCATCCACGGTCTCAGCACGCGTGCGGACCGGCGATTCGTGCCCGTGAACTGTGCGGCGATGCCAGAGGGCCTGCAGGACTCGGAGCTGTTCGGGCACGAGCGCGCCGCCTTCACCGGCGCCTTGCAGCGGCGCATCGGACGTTTCGAGCAGGCCGACGGCGGCACGGTGTTTCTGGACGAGATAGCAGAGCTGACCAACGCCAACCAGTCCCGGCTGCTGCGCGTGCTGCAGGAGCGCAGCTTCTACCGCATCGGCGGCACGGTCGAGGTCAGCTCGGACTTCCGCCTGATCGCGGCCACCCATCGCGACCTGCGCGGTGCCGTGGTGGCCGGGCGGTTCCGCGAGGACCTGTTCTTCCGCGTCGCAGTCGCCGAGCTGACCGTGCCGCCCCTGCGCGATCGCCTCGAAGACATTCCCGACCTGGTCGATGCCCTGCTGCCGCGGCTGTGCCAGAGCGAAGGGCGGCCGGTGCCCCGTGTCGAGCCGGCGATGCTGGACATGCTGGCGCAGTGGCACTGGCCGGGCAACGTGCGTGAGTTGCAGAGCACCCTGCACGCGGCGCTGCTGGCATCGCACGGCGATGAGTTGCGAACCACGGACCTGACGATCCGGCCGCTGGGGCCGATCGAGACGCCGACCAAGGAGCGGGCTGCAGCACCGTTGGCCCCACGTCCCGGGGGCGACGCAGCGGGTCCCCGGCGGGCACTTGCATCGATTGAGCGCACGGCGATCTTCGACGCCATCCAGGCCCATGGCGGCAATCTGGCGGCCGCACGACGCGAGCTGCAGATCGGCAAGTCGACACTGTATCGCAAGCTTTTGGAATACGGTGTGGATCCCGCCGACCTGCGCCGAACGCTGCGTCAAGCCGCGTTCCGCAACGCTGCGGATGAGGGGCCCGAGTTCGCGCCGTCCATGGCAGCGTCGATACCCGCCGGACCTGGCATCAGCACACGGCAACTGTAGGTACCGTCTGGAGAAGATCCGGGCAGCCGAGAACTGGGCCGGCACAAGCGATTCACAACGGGTTCCACGACAGGCCGTGGCTGCCGGCCAGCACGACCATGGCCCCGCTGAACGCTATCGCAGCGCCCGCCCAACGGCGCGCGGGCACCACCTCGCCCCCCAAGGTCGCCGACAGCACCAGCAGAAAGATGGTCGCCAGCTGGTTCAGGAGCGCTGCGGTGCTTGCCGGGGCGTACTTGAAGCCGCCGAGCCACAACAGCATCGACAGGTACGAGCCCATCACGGTTGCGGGCAGCATCCACCGCCAGCGCGGGTGCGGCAGGAAGAGCTGCCACGACGACCGCGTTCGACCCGACGCCACCTGCCACAAGAGGAGGGTGAGGCTGGAAAAGACCATCCGCACCGCGGTCGCTTCGACGAGGCCGCTTCGTTCGAGCGCGGGCTTGGCCAGCACCGCGCCTAGGGCAGAGCACGCAACTCCGCCCATCGCAAACAGCACGCCCACCCGATCGACCGGCTTGCCGGCTTCGGTGGAAGTGCCCGCTTTGTCTTTGGGTTTCGACCGCCACGCGACCACCAGCAGGCCGATCACGACCAACGGCAGTCCCACCAGCAGACCGGGCGACAGCGCCTCCCCCAGCAGCAGGACCGAAAAGAGCAGCACCACGGGGGAGTAGGTGCAGTCGGTCACGGCCGCCACGCTTGCGCCAATGCGCTGCAGTCCCGCGAAGAACAACGTGTCGCCCACGGTCAGGCCGAGCAGGCTCGAGCTGAGCAGTCGGGTCCAATCTTCGGTGGAGCGATGCAGGTCAAAGCCCTGTCCCATCACCGCCAACGTGATCAGCAGCAGCAGCGAGGCGACCACGTTCTTGAAGAGATTCAGGGCTCTGGGGTCCGTGTCACCGACGCGGCGAAACAGGACGACCGACACGGCCCAGGCCAGACCGCAGGTCACCGCCATGACTTCGCCAAACCGAGCGGGCACGTCGCACTCCACAATGGGCGCGGGGCGCCGCGGGGATGGAAGCTGGGGTCAGCCGAAGCAGTAGTAGGTGCCGCTTGCGCTGCCGACCCAGATGCGGCCGTCCGCGATCGCTGCGGCGGAATGGCAGCGGTCGCCGACGTCGAACTTCCACAGCAGCTTGCCGGTGGCAGCGTCGAGGATGCGGTAGTAGCGGTCGTAGGCGCCAAACAGGACCTTGCCGTCGACGACGGAAGGCGAATTCCAGGTCGAGATGCCGATCTCGTAGCTCCAGATCGTGTCGCCGCTCGCGGGGTCCAGACACAGCATCTTGCCGCCGTGAGTGCCGACGTAGAGCTTGCCGTCGACCACCGCTGCCGAGGACCAGATGCCGCCCAGCTTGCGCGCCCACAGCTTGCGGCCGTCGGTGGCGGAGAGGCAAAAGAAGCTCTCGCCGGCTTCATTGGGTTCTTCGGTGCCGATCCAAAGCCGGTCCCCGACGATCACGGGTGAGGCGTCGGTGTCACCACCGATCTTCGTCGCCCAAATCACCTTGCCGTCCGCGGGGTCGATGGCGCGCACGTGGCCGTCCAGGTGACCGAAGTAGGCGCGGCCACTTGCGATCGCGATGCTGGACTCGATGCCGCCCGAGCCCGGCTTCTCGCAGCAGCCCACGCCAAAATCCTTCTTCCAGTGCAGCTTGCCGGTCAGCGGGTCGAAGCACTTGACGGCGCCGTCCTCACCGCCGACGTACAGCCGGCCTTGGTAGACGCAGGGCGACGAGTCCACATCGTTCGGCGAGCGCCACTGCCACAACAGCTTGCCGGTCGCAGCGTCCAGGCAGCGCAAGTAGTTGTCCACACACACGAAGTACAGCCGGTTCGACCACAGGCACGGCGAGCCTTTGATCATGCGCTGGGCGGCGAACACCCACACCAGCTTGCCGGTCATCGCCTCGAAGCAGTGCATGTGGCCGCCGGTCGAGCCGATCCAGACGTAGTCGCCATACCGCAGCGACTGGCCGGTCCAGCCAGAGCCCTTCCAGACCGTCGGCTCGCCGTGCTTGAGCGTCGCGTACTCCGCCATCTGGAACTTCCACAGCACCTTGGGCTCGGCCGGCACCGTCCCCGATCCGTAGAAGGTGTGCGATAGATTGCCGCGGAACATCAGCATCCACTTGTCGTGCTGGCTTGCGTCGCCCAGCGTCCACGCCGGCAATTTCGCTGTGCCGGGCTTGAACTTGTAGGGCTTCGGGTCGGGCAGCCCCAGCGCCTGCGGCAGCGCCGAGGCTGAAGCGTCCTTGTCCTCGGCGTACGCCCGCGCCAAGGGCAGCGCGACTGCTGAGAGGGCCAAGGACTCAAGGAACTGACGGCGCTGCATCGGGAGCCTCCGGCAAAGGGACGAACGAGGCCTATCTCGGAACGGGCGGGCGCGCAAGAAAGCGGCGGGCGAAGCCGAACCGCGGGTCCGCGGCTGCGGGCTAGAACGCCACCCGCTGCGGCATCGAGTCCTGGCACCCGGCAGCCAAGTCCGCAACCGAACAGGCGATTCGCAGGTGAAAGTGGTTGTCGTGCAGCTTGACGCCGGGCCAGGGCGGCACCAGTTTTCGCTCAGCCAGACCCACAAGCTCTGGCGCGGCGTTCTGTTGACGGGCGTAGGCCAGCAGCGAGTCGCGCAGGTACGGCGCGATCACCAACTTTTCGACCTCGAAGTGCGGGCACGCGAGGATCACCTCGACCAGACGCCAGTTGCGCGCGACGTCGAAGCGGAACCGCGGACCATGCGAGCGCGAGATGCCGTCGCGATCGAAGTGATGGTAATAGCTGGGGATCGGTCGACCCAAGTCGTCGGCCATCAGCGGCGCCACGTCCACGTCGCGGCCCGACTCGTGCGAGCTGGAGATCGGCATCTCCCCGCCCTTCCGCGGGCTGAGGTTGCCCAACGCCAGCGGGCGTCCCTGCAGCGTCCCCGCAAGCTCGTCAGCGACCCAGCGCAGACCGTCGATCAGCTCGCAGGTGCCCCAGACGTAGCCGTTGCGCACGGTGAACGGCTGGATCGCGTAGTGATTGCCCCAGGAGGGCAGCCGGCGTCCCGCCACCAGCTTGCCGTGGGTCGGCGCGCCGATCGACCGACTGCGGCACTGCGGCGCGGCGTGCACGGGTGCCGTCGGCATGGCCACGACGGCCAGCATGGTCAACGCGCAGGTCAGCAGCAGGCCCCGGGCTAGCGGGCAAAGGAAGGGACGGCGCGGCAAGGCGAGACCTCGGCAAGACGAGAGGGCGGAACGGGGCGCGGACCCTAGCCGAGGCTGGTCAGCCGATCAACCGATCGAACCCCTTTCGCGACGATTGCACCGAGTTGAAGGCTTGACATCCGCCCGGGCAGAAGTAATCTTCGTTTCCTGTTTGATTGATAGGAAATCACCATGCGCGTCTCCCTGAGAACCGAATACGCCTTGCGAGCCCTGCAAGTTCTGGGCTCACCCGGCAGCGACAGGACGATGAAGACGTCCGAGATCGCCGCTCAGGCCCAAGTGCCGGAGAAGTACCTCGAGGCGATCTTGGTCGACCTGCGCAAGGCCGGTCTGCTCCGCAGTCGGCGTGGTCCCGACGGCGGGCACGCGCTGGCCAAGCCGACCAGCGCCATCACCGTGACGGAAGTGCTGGAAACGATCGACGGTCCCCTGGCCTTGGGGTCGGAGCGCAAGCCGCGCCCGTCCGGGCCGGAGGACGACATGGAGGCCATCGTCCGCGAGCTCTGGCGCGAGGTGGGCGTGGCCATTCGCAAGTCCTTGGATCAGGTGACGATTGCGGAGCTGGTGCTGCGCGTCGAGAGCCGCCGGGGCGTGCTCGACTTCGACATCTGACCGCAACCGTTTCAACCCCATGACCTCGGGAGGCGACCTCCCCCAGGAGACCCAGTGAGCCGCATCTACGACGACAACAGCCTCAGCATCGGTCACACGCCGCTTGTTCGCCTCAACCGCATCTCCGCCGGCACCGGCGCGACCGTGGTGGCCAAGATCGAGGGCCGCAACCCCGCGTATTCCGTCAAGTGCCGCATCGGCGCGGGCATGATCTGGGCGGCTGAGAAGCAGGGCATCCTGACGCCCGGCTCGACCGACAAGACGATCGTGGAGCCCACCAGCGGCAACACCGGCATCGCCTTGGCCTATGTCTGTGCGGCGCGCGGCTATCCGCTGATCCTGACCATGCCCGAGACCATGTCGATCGAGCGGCGGCGGATGCTGCTGGCGTTTGGTGCCAAGCTGGTGCTGACCGAGGGCGCCAAGGGCATGCCGGGCGCGATTGCCAAGGCGCAGGAGATCGCCGACAGCGACCCCGAAAAGTACTACCTGCCGCAGCAGTTCAAGAATCCCGCCAACCCCGAGATCCACTTCCAGACCACGGGACCTGAGATCTGGGACGACACCGACGGCGCGATCGACATTCTGGTGGCCGGCGTCGGCACCGGCGGCACCATCACAGGCGTGTCCAAGTACATCAAGAAGGCCAAGGGCAAGGCGATTCAGTCGATTGCCGTCGAGCCCGCCGACTCGCCGGTGCTGACGGCGATCGTGGCCGGTCTGCCGCCCAAGCCGGGGCCGCACAAGATCCAGGGCATCGGCGCGGGCTTCAAGCCGGACGTGCTGGACCTGTCGCTGGTGGACGAGGTCGCGCTGGTGACGAACGACGAGGCCGTCGAGATGGCCCGTCGGCTGCACCGCGAGGAAGGCATCACGGTCGGCATCTCATGCGGTGCCGCGGCGGCCGTGGCCGTGCGCGTGGCCAGTCGTCCGGAGAACAAGGGCAAGCTGATCGTGGTGATCCTGCCCGACGCCGGCGAGCGTTACCTGTCGAGCGTGCTGTTCCAGGACTTCGCGACCGCATAGGACGTTACGACGAGGCGCGACTCCCGCTACACTGCTCCGCCTGATGTCCATCGCCTTCGTCACGCCCCCGCCCATCAAGCCCTCTGAGCCCGGTCTCTCGGCCTTTGCCGCGGCCGAGCTGGTGCGCCGGTTCGGTGGGCGTGCGCTCGCGATCGACGCGTCGATCGGCTGGCATCGCTTCGCGCTCGACCCCACCCGACTGGAATCGACGTTGGCCGTCGTCGCCGAGGATCCCCGATTCGCCAAGGACCTTCCGGCCTTTCGCCGCGCCGTGCGGTCGGTGTCGGGTGCCCGGCCGCTGCAGGACCCCGCGACATACCGCGATCGCAAGGTCTACACCTCGGCCGTGAACCACCTGGAGCAGGCGCTGCGGCTCGCGTCGGCGCCGTTTCCCGGCATCCAGGTGGGCATCGCGAACTACACGGCCTGGCACCCGAGCCTGCGCCCCGAGTCGCGGGCGGGCCTCGCGGTGCTGTCCGAGACCGTCCAGCCGTTCGACGCCTACTTTCGCGAGGTGCTGATCCCTAGCATCCGTGCGTCAAACGTGCAGCAGGCGGGCATTTCCGTCACCTTCCAGATGCAGGCCCCGGCCGCCTTTCGGCTGGCTCGACTGCTGCGGGACGAGCTGCCCGGCGTGCGGCGCGTGCTGGGCGGGCCGCTGGTCGCCTGCTGGCTGGCTGCCGAGATGCGCTGCGAGGGCGCGCCGTTCGACCTGTTCGACCTGGTGATCGCGGGCACCGACGCGGAGTTGCAGCAGCTTGCCCGGCAAGACGCCGACGATCCGACCTGGACCCGACCGCCGCCCTCGCCGCTAGACGACGCGCCGCTGTCCGTCGCCCTGGATCAGGTCGAGTGGTCGCAGTACCTGGCGCCCCGACCCACCGTGCCCGCCGTGTTGGGGCGCGGCTGCTACTGGCGCAAGTGCACGTTCTGCCCCGACCATCTGCATCCGCGGCTGCAGCCTTGCGGTCAGGACGGTCTGGAAGCCTGGTTGCACGCGATTGCCGACCGCTTTCCCGACGGCGCGATGCTGCACTTCACCGACTCGGCGCTGCCACCCGCGCACCTGGGTCGTGCCGCCGAAGTGATCCGCCGCGACCGATTGCCGTTGCAGTGGCGGGGGTTCGTGCGGGTCGAGCGTGCGTTTGCCGACCCCGAGTTCGCGCGGACGCTGGCCGAGGGCGGTTGCGCGATGCTGCAGTTGGGGGTCGAGACGGGGTCGCCGCGGATCCTCGGGCTGCTGGGCAAGGGCGGTGGCGAACCCGACCTGTCGCGGCGGGTGCTGCGGACGCTGCACCACGCGGGCATTCGCAGCTACGTTTACCTGTTGTTCGGCGTGCCGACCGAGACCGACGCGGATCGCGAGGCGACGCTGCGGCTGGTCGAGGACGAGGCCGACGCCATCCACGCGCTGAATCTCGCGATCCTGAACCTGCCGCGCCGCAGCCCGATGCACCGCGCGCCCGAGACGTTCGGCATCACCGAGATCCTGCCGTTCCACGACGACACCGATCTGTCGCTGTACGACGACTTTCGCTGCGACGGCAGCCACCCGCGCACGGAGGCTCGGCGCTGGCTGGACCACCGGTTTGCCAAAAGCGCGGCGGTGCGGCGAATCGGCGCGGATTTCAAGTCGGCCTTCAAGGAAAACCACGCGTGGTCGCTGTGATCCCCCGTCCGGCGAGAAATCTTCCGCACCCGTAGATCCTCCGCTGCGGACGCGCGTCCCAGTCGTCAGGCCCATCGACCCGGGGCCTGCGTTGGGAGGTCCCATGAACCCGCTGCACCGCCACACCGCCGTTTCTGCCGCCCTGCTGACCTGCGCGCTGTCGTTTGCCCTGCTGGCGCCCGCCACGCTGGATGCCGTCGACGACCCTGCCTCTGGCTCGCAGGACGACGAGATGCAACAGGCCGTGCCGGCGAACGTGACGCTGCTGGGCGCCCTGGTGCGCGACGCGCGCTCGCCGTCCAAGTGGTCGGTCGAGGTCCAGATCGACAATCCGGACGACGCCGCCACCGACTTCGACGCCGAGATCGTCGTTGCCGAGTACCGCGGTGGCGAGATGTCGCGCATGCCTGCGCCGCCGGTCGCCCGATTTCGCCACGAGGTGCGCGTGAGCCTGGGGCCCAAGGAGCACAAGGTCCTGCGGATCGTCGTGCCCAAGAAGACCCTGACGCAGAAGGGCAATCGCCTGTTGGGCCGGCCGGTGGTGCGGGTGGCGGTCAAGGGGGCGGCCGAGGAAGACGACGAGGGCGTGGTCGGTTGGGGCGTGGCGCGCGGTCCGACCATCAAGGTTCTGGAAGTCAAGCGCCTTCCGCCACTTCCCGGCGACGAGCCCGAGCCCGCACCGGCCGCCGAAGTTGCCGTGCCCGAGGACCCCGCCGCTCCGGCCGCTGCCGAGGCGCCCGCTGCCGCGCAGGCTCCCGCTGGCCACGACGCGCTGGCACAGGCCCTTGTCCGCCAGGTGAATCGACCGCTGGCCCCCGCGAACTGAATCGCGTACACCGGGCGTGATGTCGCGCATCCCCTCGATCCTGCTGGGAAGTCTGATCGGCCTCGCGCTGGGCCTTGGCGCCGCCGTGCTGGCCGGTCGCTGCACGTCGGTGTCTCAGGACGCGCCGGTGTCCAAGGGGCAGGCGGTGTCCGAGGTTGCGGGAAGTCTCGCCGAAGTCTGGCTGCAGTACGCGACCGACGCCCAGCCGATCGTGGGCGATGCGCAGGCCGACTTCTTGAACGCGCTCGACGCGGATACGCGCATCCACGTGACCGTCGCGAAGCAGCAAGTGCCTGACCTGCACTCCTTTCTGCGTGCACGCGGGCTCGACGGCTTGGGGGACCGCCTGCGGATCGTCGAGGTCCTGGGCCCCGTGACGCCATGGACCCGCGACCGGGCGCTCGCTTTGGCGGGCAACGCACTGGACCTGACGCTGTTGGTGCCGCCGCCGCCGGACCTGGAATGGGAGCGCCGGCGCAACGACTGGAGCGCGGTCTGGCAATGGGCCCGCGCCCGCGGACACACCCAAGTGACCAAGCTGCCGCTGGATTTCGACGCAGGCGACCTGATCCTGGCCGACGACGTCGTGCTGTTCGACGCCAACCTGCTCGCCAAGAACACCCGCCACGGCTTTCGCACCCACGCCGACCTGGCCAAGGCGCTGCACGCGTGGACCGGCCGGCCGGCGCTGTGCCTGGGCAGTCGTCCCGGCGACGTGCCGCGCTATCACATGGCGATGTACGTGATGCCGACGGGGTCGAGGCGGGCGCTGGTGGGCGATCCGGGGTTGGCGCGGGCCCTGACGGGGCCGGGCTGGCGGCCGGGCGACTTGTCGGTCGAGACGGAGCAGGCGCTGGTGGCGGACGATCGCGCTGAGGTGCAGGCGCAATTCGATCGAGCTGCCGCCGACTTGCGTGCGGCGGGCTGGCAGGTTGCGCGCGTTCCGGTCGTGGCTTTCGACGACCGGACCTACGTGACGTACACGAATGCGATTCTCGAGACGCGGCCGCAGCTTTCGGGGCAGGGCGCTCGGCGCGTGGTGTACTTGCCGGTGTACGCGAGTCCGAACGGACCCGCCGCAGCGGTGGGGTTGGACGCGGCCGCGGTGCGCGTTTGGCAGGCCGAGGGGTACCAAGTGAAACCGATCCGCGTTGCCGGCACGTGGCGGCATCACGGGACGATTGGCTGTCTGGTCAACGTGTTGCGGCGGGGTCGGTTGTAGGGTTGGGGCTTATCCGCCGGTGCCGATCCGCGGCAAACCGAAGCGATTGCGACGGATTGCCTGTAGGGTGGGGGCTTTTCCCCCGCTGTCCCCGATGCAAGGCAAATCGACGCGATTCTTGCGCAGCGTCCGCTGGAACGGAGTGGGCCAGCTACGCCCTGGTATCCACAAACGCAAAGACCGGAACTGCAGCGACCCCATAGGCAATCGCCGCAAGCTCGTCGAGACGCCCGAAATCGCGCGCCCGAAACGCTGCCTTGATCTCCGCCGCAACCTCGGGCGCGAGGTCCCGCGGCCGTGGCACCCGAATCCGCCGCAAGTACTGCGCCTGAAACCGCAAGTACCCGCCCCTCATCTTCACGGCGTACGACCACACGAAGAACAGCGCCATCTTCGAGCTCAGCAGCCCGCCCAACACTTCGAGGTCCCACTCCTTCGAGGTGATGAAGTAGAGGTTGTGGTGCGGATGGAACCGGCCCTCTTCGTACACGACCTCGTTGGCGCCGGCGATGTCGGGCACGAGCAACTTGGGCGTCGTCGCCAACTCCGGGTACACACGGTCGATCGTTCTGAACCAGTTCGTAGGGTTCTTCTTCGCAACGTGACGCTTGCGCACGGCCGCGAACTTGTCGAGGTGGCCGGCGAGTCGCGGATATTGCGCGAGATCGATGGTCTTTCCGTCAGGCCGAAACGTGTTGATGACAAAGCGGCCCGCGTTGCGGACTTTGCCTGCCTCGATGTCCTCGCGCATGACCAGCGGCACCAGCCGGTCCGGCTCGATGTCCACCCCCAACTCGACGATGTACGCCGCGTCCGCGCCGCTCGCGACGCCAATTCCGACCCGCGTCGTGCCTTCCACTTCGAGGGCAGGAAACCGCGCTTCGAGGTCGCGCAAAAGCTTCAGGTGGGCCGGGCTGCTCAACACCCACGGGTCTGCACCCTCGAACCAGGTGGGATACACGACCAGGTCGATCTCCGGCCGCTTTTCGATTCCCCGCAGGGCGAGGGACGCCGCCTGACTCTCGGCCTCGTCGGCACGCACCAGTCGGGCGACCGCCACGTCCGCGGCCGTTCCCGTGCCGATGCAGAAAATCGAGGGGTACGCGATCACGTCCGACTCGAACGGCGACGCATCGTGCAGGTCGACGTACGAATGAACCGCAAACCGTGTCGTCACGAGTTCCCGCAGCGGCGCGCCGTAGCGATTGAGGATCCACCGGTCGGCGCAGACGAAGGAGAGCAGGCCGTCGGGTCGCAACAACTGCAGGCCGCGCTCGATGAAGGCCACATACAGGTCGGCACGGTCGAAGAGCGTCGCGTAGCGGCGCCGATACTCAGCCTGGAGTTGGGGCGCCAACTGCTCAATTCGGACGTACGGTGGGTTGCCGACGACCACGTCGAAGTGCGGGAGCGGCGCCAGCAGAAAGTCGCCCTCGTGGAGCCACCGCCCGAGCAAGGCTTCGCCGTCGCCCGCGGCCACACCATGATCGCGAAGCACTTCTCGGAGTGCGCTGCGGGTCAATTCCACGTGCGCGCCGTCGATGTCGAAGCCGGTCAGACAGGGCCAGAGCTTGGCGGGCTGGCGGCCGTGCGCCTTCGCAGAGGCGAGCAACCGTCGGAGGGCAGGAACCAGGAACGCGCCGGTTCCGCACGATGGTTCGAGCAAGGTAAGGGAACCTAGGTCGCGGTCGACGGTGTAGCCGGCAAGATCGAGGATCAGTTCGACCACATGCGGCTTCGTCAGCACCACGCCATGCGTCTCGCCGCTCGTCCGCTCGCCGTAGTCATACGCGTCTTTCGAGAACGCGGTGGGGAGTGGAAGCTGAATCTGCATGGGGAGTTCTACTGGCCGGCGATGATCGCGGCGACACGACCGGCGAGGCCGGCCAACAACTGCCGCATGGTCAAGTCCGCGGCCGGCTGAGTGTACACACCGCGCGGTCCGCCGTCAGGCGTAGCCATCAAGAAGGCCGCTGCGTCGTACAGTTGCTCCCGCACCAGCCGGCGCAGCAAGAGTTCGTACCGCTTGCCGTACGACGAGTCGTGGAACTCTGGAAAGACGGGGAAATGCGGCTCGTCGACCCGCACGGGTGCGCGGGACTTCGGGCAGTCCTCGAGCAGCATCACCCAGCCGAGAAAGGGGCGCTGGCTGGTGACGAAGGCGCCCTCGCGAAATGCCGTCCAGAGGTCTTGCGCCGTGCCGATGGCTTCCTCGCTGCGGTTGTTGAAGTTGTTGCCGAACGATGGTCCAGCCTGTGACTTGAACTCCAGCGCGGCGACGAGTTGTCCTCGGTACACCACAACCATGTCCCAGCGTTTGGTTGGGCGGAAGTAGCCTGGCAACTCTAGGTTCTTGTTCGCGAAGATGTGGACGGCGGGCATTCCGTTGTCGATGAGCACTTGGTTGACCAGTTCGCAGAACCCGTCCATCTGCTTGCCGCCCGTGGCGCCGGCACGGCCGCCGCGGTCGGCGTCGCCGGTCTTCTGCTTGGCGGACTGCTCGGCCAGCGTGGTCCAGTAGTGCGCGACCGCGCGGGACGTTCGAGCTTCCAGGTCTCTCAGGATGATCGCCATCAGATTGCCTCCAGGGTGCGGGACGGCAAGCTTGGCGTGTGAGGCGCGACTCGTCCAGATGGGCGGGCGCCCGGCGCGCCTACAACGCAGCGAGGGCGGCGGCGTAGTCGGGCTCTTGCGTGATCTCCGGCACCAGCTGCGCGTAGACGACCGTGCCCTTCTCGTCGAGCACGAACACTGAACGCGCCAACAGGCCGGCGAGCGGGCTGCCCGTCAGCTCGAGGCCGTACGCATCGCCAAAGCCGCGGGTGCGGAAATCGCTGAGGGTGACCACGTTCGACAGGCCCTCGGCTGCGCAGAAGCGGTTGAGCGCAAACGGGAGATCCCGCGAGATGCACAGCACGGCGGTGTTGGGCAGTTGACTGGCCTCGGCGTTGAACCGGCGCACGGACGCGGCGCAGACGCCGGTGTCGATGCTGGGGAACACGTTCAGCACGAGCTTCTTGCCCGCGAAGTCGCCCAGGCTGGCGGCGCCCAGGTCGGCTTTGGTCAGGGTGAAGTTTGGGGCGGGGGTGCCGATGGCGGGGAGTTCGCCGCTGGTTTGGACTGGCGTTCCTCGGAAGTGCGTATCAGACATGGGGTTCTCCTTGTAGGGCGGGGGGATGGGGACGGTCGGCGCGGTGCCGGGCGGTTGGATGCTGTCGGGTGGGGGGTGGGTGCGGGGGCGTCCAGCGTGTTGTTGGGGTGCAGAGGCCACGCTGGCGGCTGACCAAGAAGTTCCAGACATGCTGGGTCGCCGATCGCCAAACGTCCCCCGCGCCACTCGTCGAAAGGTAGGATGTGTCCGGCCCTGCCGGGAGAACGTCAATCCAGACGGCCGGACGCTGCAAAGCGTGCGATGGAAAGCGCACCCTGCACGTCGAGCGTGCGATGGGCATACTCAAACGACAGCAACTCCTCCCCGAGGTAACCGTCGTACTTCTCGCTGCGTTTCAAAGGCACTGCACTCGCAAGGTCGGTTGCGAGTGGCGGCGTCTCGTGCCCGATCCTGGACAGCACTTGCGCCAGCCGTCCCCTGTCCGTCCCTACCACTCGAAGGCAAATTCCTTCGTCGATTCCACGCAGATCGTGCCGCGTCAGCATCAGTCGAAGAGTTGCCGCGGCCCGGTCGCCCATCCAGTGGAAGAGCAACGTGTCTGCGCCCTCTTCGACGAGTGCGGTGTCGCGCAGGCGAAGTCTGCTGAATTCGGCCCGAGCGTCGGCGAGGAGGCGTGCGGCCACGTCATCGCAGAACGCAGGCACCCCTGAGGCGAGGTAGACGGCGCGCATCCGCTGGCGAACGCCGTCGTGGAGGGGGGCCAGCGATCCGCCGAAGTCAGGTGCAGCGCCTGCCTTGGAAGGCTTGACCTCAAGTACGTGCCGCACGGCGTCGACCGCGATCACTTCCCAGCGGTGGCCGGCGAAGATCAGGAGATCCCTGGGTAGCGTCGGCAGGATGCGCGGCAGCGTGCCCAGCTTCTTGCCGTCGGCC
>JBMOIG010000038.1:0-33878 GCA_049317445.1 Myxococcota bacterium
GGCGGCAGCCCAGACGCGGGCCGGCCGTGGATAATCAGCGCCTCCCACAACACCGCCGCGACAGCGTTGCCCAGCAGCAGCGCCGCCAGGGTCCAGCGGAAGCCCGGGGGGATGACGGTGGTGTTCCAGGGGTTGCGGATGGCGGAGGGGGCGGCCTGGGTGATGAGCGCCACGACGTGGTCGTTGTCGCAGTTCACCCGGAACGCGCAGGACAGGCGGGAGGGGGCCAGGACGACGGCAAGGTGCAGCGCTGTCCACAGCGCCACAAAGGCCAGGAGCACCCAGTTGGGGCGCTGCCCCGCCGAGCGGTGCGTGGAGGCGCCAATATGGAACACACCGCCGACAGGATGTACTGGAACCCCACGACAATGAAAAACACGCCATCTTCACACCAGTCACCGCCGTAATAATCATTGAACCTGCCCATGCCATCGTGCATCTGGCGGCAGAGGTACCACGGCTGGCCCTGCAGCGCCGAGAACGCGATGAGGAGGAACGCAGCATTGATGCCCAGCACGCCCACCACGCTGAGCACGGTGCGCCCGGCCAGAAGGGATGCCGTGGGGGGGGCGGGCTCGGTCTCCTGAGGGGGGGCCTTGGTGTGATCGATGTCGGTGGGGGTCTCGATCTCCTCGGCGTTCACGAACACCAGGCAGTATTGCCGCGGCAGGACGTCGAACTGCAGCGTGGCCACAAAGCCAGCACCTCGCGCCTCGGCCTCCACGGTCTCCACCTCCACACGCTCGCTCAGGGGAGGCCCGGGGATCGCTTCCTCCGGTCGGGTGTCGACCACCACCAGCCGACCGGTCGGCTTCAGTAACGTTTTTAGCGTCTTGAGCATCGCAACGGGCTCTTCCAGCTCGCGGTAGGTGTCCAGCAGCACCACGCGGTCGGCCAGTTCGTCGAGGGGCACATCGACGGCCGTCGACTGCACGACGGTCACGTTGTCGAGCTTCTCGGCCGCGACGCGCTTCTTCAGCATCTGCACGAATTCAGGCTGAATCTCGACAGCGTACACCCGGCCGCTGGGCCCCACCGCCCTGGACAACCAGGGCATCAGGTAACCCGATCCCGCGCCCAGATCGACCACGGTCATGCCCGCGCGGATGCGCAACGTGTCGATCAGCACCTGCGGCTTCTGCCAGGAATCGCGCTCTGGAGCGTCCAGCTTGGCAGCAGAGGAGGGGCTGAACAGTCGCGCGGGGCGGCGGCTGGCGCACGCAAATGAGACCGTCGCCAAGACCAGCACGGCGCAAGTGAGGGAGCGGCGGGCGTCTGGGGTCATCATGGGCGTTTCCCCGGTGCGGCAGATGGGCAGAGGATTGTGCCTGTTGCCCCCCGCGACCCGCAAGTTCTGCAAGAGGACGACAGTGTTGCCGGAGGACCCGACCTCACTCGCCGCCTCGCTGCGGACGGGTGGCAAGCCAGGCCTTGGTGCGGGCGTGCTCGTACTCGCGTTCAGTGCGCCGGGTACGATAGCCGCAACCACGCGAAATCAGTTGGGTCGTCTGCTTGGCGCCGGGAAAGGCCGACAGCAGCTCCGGCAGCACCAGCGAGGTGTCGAAGAACTTGCAGGAGAACAGGTCGAAGTACGCGCGGCCGCAGGACTCTTCGATGTGCAGCGCGATGTGGCTCTCGGCGATCATCGTCATGGCGCTGAGCCAGCGGCTGCCGTCGGGGCGGCGCGACCGCAGGACGTAGGGGCGCATGATCGGCGTCATGTCGATGCGGTGCGGCAGCTCGTCGAAGCGGGCGAACAGGCTGTCCATGTCCTGAGGGCCAGAGTAATCCTCAATATTGACAAGCAGGTGTGGACCAAAGTCCTCCTCGGGCTGCACGGCGATCTCGGGGAACGCGGCTTGCGGGCGCCGCACGAAGTGGATGTCGGCCTGATGCACGGGCAGCGCCGTCCGCAGCAGACGCTCAGCCTCCAGCGGGTCGAAGGCGTCGGGCACGACCAGGTCGGCGAAATAGCACTCGCGGAACGAGAACGTGTGCAGCGTCAGGTGGCCGCCCGCCAGAAACAGGAAGGCAGAGATGCCGCAGTCGTCCGGGTCCACCCCGTTGTAGTACGGCAGCAGCATGGGCGGCATTGCGGCGGGCAGCCCCAGACGCGCAGGCAGCTCGTCGACCAGCTCATGCACCAAGCGGATGTCGTCGAAGCGTGAGCGGTGGCCGCCAAAGCCGTCCATCGTAAAGTGCTGCATCGGTTCACCAGTCCATGGGCGTTGGGGGGCAAGAGCATGCACCGCGCCGCGCCCGCCTCGCAACCCGCCGCTTGGTCAACGCAGGCAACATCTTGGAAACAAGGGGGAGTCTCCTTGCGATGCGGCGGGCCCTCAGCGCCGGTCGGCACCGTCGCGCCGTCAGCCGCCCAGCTGCTCGTTGCGGGTGACGACCGTACGCCGCAGCTGCTCCAGCGTGAAGCCGCTGGCGGCGAAGTCAGCGTCTCGCAACACCCCGCCCTTCAGGGCGTTTTGCACGATCCACCAGTCGGTGCCGACGACGGCCTTGTCGGCCAGTCGTCCGCCGTCCAGCTCGGCACCAGAGCCGTGCAGCGCCGCCCGTGTGTAGGCAACCGCCAGCGCCAGCGCCGCGAGTGCCCGGTCGCGCGTCGGCACCCAAGCCCCTTGAATGGCGTCAATTTGGTCAGGGTGCAGGATCCACTTGCCGGCAAAGCCAACCGCGCGCGCGTCGTGCGCGTCGCGCGCGCAAAGGTCGAGGGCGTCCCGGCGAGCTCTTGCCTTGTCCAAGAATTCAGCAGGGTAGCGCCAGTTGTCCAACCGCTCGGGGGCGGGGGAATTCAGGGCCGCTTGGTAGTCCGCGTCGCTGAGCCCTTGGGGCTTGGGCGGGCGGATCGGCAGCGTGCCCGTCACGGCGTCGACGGCCTCCTTGCCCTCCGACGCGGCCACGATCGGCAGCAGCTGACGGGCAACCGCCTGATCACGAAGCCAAGTCTGGGCATCGACCTCGCCGCCCACGGTGCGCGCAAAGTCCCAAGCGCCGAATGCAAGGGCCGCAACGTCGGGCACGGCGGCGATCTGTTGTGCCTGCATCAGGGCCCTCGGGCTCTCGATCAGCACCTCCAGACGCAGGCGGTTGGCGTGACCGCACTTCTCCTGCACCCGGCGCACAATCCGCGCGACGTCCGCAACCTCTTCCGCAGTCTCGCTTTTCGGAATGACGAGAGCGTGAAGGCGGTCGCCCGCGCCGCGCAGTACCTCGACGACGTCGTCCTCGAAGTAGGCGGTGCGGATGTTGTTGGGGCGAAAAGCCACCACGCGCTCGCCGAAGTCGTGGGTTCGCAAGGCCTCGACGACGAACTGGCGGGCCCAGCGCTTGTACTCCGGCTGGTCCGGGGCGGCGTCCTCGAGATCGTAGAAGAAGAAGTCCACGGGAAGCTGGGAGGCCTTGGCCATCAGCTTCAGGCTGGTCGCCCGTCCGTCGGTCGCGGGGTTGCCGCCCGCCGCCATTTTGAAGGCGGGAATCGACAACTCGCCCCGCCGCGAATACGGCACATGCAGGCCGCGGACGTGCTCGGGGATGGCCCGGTGGCGCGCTTGGGCTTGGCGGATCTCGTCGCGCAAGGACTCGAACTCGATCATGAAACTCCTGTCGTGGCGTTGCGTTGCGCGGTCTCGTCCGGGTGCCAAGGCCAGCCGGGCGGCTCAGCCGCAGAGAAGGTCAGGCGTTCGCGGGTGGTCGGGTGGTCAAACGAGAGGCGGGCCGCCAGCAGCGCGATGCAGCGGTCGGGCAGCGGGGCCGGGGCGCCATAGCGCAGATCGCCCAGCACCGGGCAACCGATCGCGGCAAATTGCACGCGGATCTGATGCTTTCGGCCGGTGTGCAGGCGGACCTCGCACAGCGTCGTTTCGCCGCGCGTCTCGACCACTCGATAGTCCAGCTCTGCCCGCTGGCCTTCGCCCGTCCGACCCACCCTCGTACTGGACTCGCTGGGGACCAGCCAATGCTCAAGGGTGCCCTCGTCCTCGCGCGGACGCCCCAACACTACGATCTGATAGGTCTTCTCGACCAAGCGGGTGCGAAACTGCTCGGACAGCCGCGAGGCCGACTTGGACGTGCGTGCGAGCACCACCACGCCACGCGCCGGGCGGTCCAGCCGATGCACCAAGCCTAAATAGACGTTGCCGGGCTTGGCGAATCGCTGCGCTACCCACTGCTTGCCCAGTGTCAGCAGGTCGAGGTCGCCGCTTGCGTCGGCCTGCACGGGCAGCCCGCCGGGCTTGTAGACCACCAACAAGTGGTTGTCGTCGAACAGGATCTGCACGCGCTTCCTCAAGTTCCGAGGCACCTGACCCGTCGGGCTTGCCGTCTGGTCGGCCGGACGGTGCACAGGATACCGCACCCGCAGCGACTTGTCGGCGCTTGCGCCTGCGCCCCCGGCTTCGCGGGAGGAAGTGCTTGTCCCAAGCCGCGTTGTCGGGTTCTGCCGCCTCCGGTATGCTGGGTGCTCGCCGCTGGCGCTCGGCTTTTTGCCGTCTCTCACCCAGGCCCTGCCATGCCCGCGCGTCAGGTCCGCCCACCCACCGCCGTGTTGGTCGCCTGCGCTGTTGCGTTCGGAGCACTCGCCTGCTCAGAGCAGCTGCAGGGCAACGGGGGGATCGTCTGCACCGACCCCTCGACTGGTCAATGCGGCGCCTGTCCGGGCGCTGTCGTCTGCGTCGACCCGATCAGCTGCAAGGTCATCGCCTGCGAGCCCACCGACGTGCATTTCGGTTTCGACACCGACGCGGTCGATAGTGCGGAGACTCCGGATGCAGCAGCGACGGACGATGTGCCGGCGCCAGCGGACGCCCCCGATGTCGAGGATGCCTTCACGCCCGCAGACACCCCCGACGTCGATGGGAATGCCCCAGACGTGGCCGAGGTTGTCGATGCCGACACTGCCGCGCCGACCGGGACGCTGACGTGTGCCCAGATCACGGGCTGCATCGGTCAGTGCCCTGTCGGGGCGACCGCGTGCAAGGACCTGTGTCTCTCGCAGGGAACGGCGACGGCGCAACTGCAGCTATCGACCCTGACCACCTGCATCACCGCGACCTGCAAGGCGATCTACGACTCGGGCCAGTTCAGCGAGACGATGTTCTGCCTGTACACCTACTGCGGTGCGGAGCAGGCGGCGTGCATGGGCTCGGGCTCGGGCTCCTGTTCCCAGCTGAACTCGTGCTTGGGCGGCTGCGGGACCAGTGCGGTCTGCAACACCAATTGCCATGCCCAAGCCAGCGTCGAAGCCGCCACCGACTACTACGGCCTGATGGCTTGCGTGGAGTTGAAGTGCGGCGCGCAGAGCGGCAGCGCGCAGAACACGTGCGCCCAAACCTACTGCAACCCCGCGTGGCAGAAGTGTTTCGGCGGTACGACGACCGGCTTGTCCTGCCAAGGGATCCTCACCTGCGCCGCCAAGTGCACGACCACCGAGTGCGCCCAAGCGTGCAAGGCGAAAGGTACGACGCAGGCTCAGCAAGCCATCGACACGCTGGTGCAGTGCCAGTCGCAGAAGTGCGGCTCCTACTGCCAGTACGACACGCCGCAGTGCACGTCCTGCATGAACACGTACTGCGCCGCAGCCCAGAACGCGTGCACCTGAGGCCGTTGCTCGCTCGCCCGCAGACCGCCGTCGTGTTACCTTGCGTGCTGCGAGTCGCGGGTGGACAGGTGGCCGCTGGCGGTCGGGTTCGTCCCGTGCCGACAGAGGAAAGTCCGGGCTCCACCGGGCGGGATGCCGGTCAACGGCCGGCGGGGGTAACCCCAGGGAAAGTGCCACAGAAAGCAAACCGCGTTCCCGGCTGCACTTCGGTGTGGCCCGCGACGCAAGGGTGAAAGCGTGCGGCAAGAGCGCACGGATTGCGGCGGTAACGTCGCTCTCGGTAAACCCCATCCGGAGCAAGGTCCCATCGCAGGCATACGCCGCGCAAGCGGCTGGAGGGCGGCCCGTCCGAGCCTGCGGGTAGACCGCTAGAGGGCGCTGGCAACAGCGTTCGTAGACGAATGGTCACCACCGCACGTTCGGCGACGAATGCGCGGAACAGAACCCGGCTTACGGCCACCCGCGGCTCGCAAATTCTCCCTCCTTCGGCGCGCCCGCCATCGCGCCAGGGCCACTGCGCATGAGCGTCCAGACCTTCGGGCCGCTTCCTCGTCTGGAAGGCACCGCCACGGTGCCGGGCGACAAGTCCTTGTCTCACCGCGCCTTGTTGCTGTCTGCCCTTGCTGACGGCCCGACCGATGTGACCGGCTTGGGAACGGGCGGCGACATTCGGTCCACGGCCGCTGCCTTGCGCGCGCTGGGCGTAGACATTCAGTTCTTGCCCCACGCTTCCGGCGGCCCTGTCACGCGGATCACCGGCCGTTCGCCCAGGTTGTGGCGCGCCCCGACCGAGCCGCTGGACTGCGGCAACTCAGGAACGACGCTGCGTTTGTTGACCGGCGTGCTGGCCGGTGCCGGTCTGGGTCAGGGCGGGCTGCGTGCGGTGCTGACCGGTGACGAGTCGTTGCGCAGCCGACCGATGGGGCGAGTGGCACGACCCCTGCGAGAGATGGGCGCGCGGATCGATCTGGGACCCAGAGATCGCGCTCCCGTGACGGTGATCGCCACCGAGCTCACAGGGCGGCACCACGACCTGCCGGTCGCCAGCGCCCAGGTCAAGACGGCCTTGCTGCTTGCGGGGTTGCAGGCCGATGGCGAGACGGTGGTGCGCGAGCCGCACCTCAGCCGAGACCACACCGAGCGGATGCTGCGGGCGATGGGAGCCCCGATCGAGTCGCGCGGCACCATCCATCGCATCCGTCGCGCAGAGCTGTCGCCGCTGGGGCGCTACGCCGTCGCAGGGGACCCGTCCAGCGCGGCATTTCTGATCGTGGCCGCGCTGCTGCACCCTCGGGGCGACGTCAAGGTCAACGGCGTGTGCCTGAACCCCGGGCGCGTGGGCTTCCTGCGCGTGCTCGAGCGCATGGGCGCGCGCGTGGAGGTCGACCAGCACAGTGAGGTGGGGGGCGAGCCGGTGGGGTCGCTGTGGGCGCGGACTTCGGCGCTGCACGCGACCGATCTCGACCCCGACGAGGTGCCGGGGACCATCGACGAGCTGCCGATCCTGGCGCTGGCGGCCGCAGGTGCGGAAGGCGTCAGCTGCTTTCGCGGGCTGGCCGAGCTGCGCGTCAAGGAATCCGACCGACTCGCCCGCACAGCGCACCTGCTGCAGTCACTGGGCGTGCAGGTCGAGGAAGGCGCAGAGGAACTGACGATCCACGGCCTGGGGTCGGCAGCGTTGCTGCAAGCGACGGCGTTTGACGCTGGCCTGGATCACCGCATGGCGATGACGGCTGCGGTCGCGGGCTGGGTGGGGGCAGAACGGGTCGACGTGACGGGCTGGTCGGCCGTTGCGACGTCGTTTCCCGGGTTTGCCGAGCTAGGCGAGTGGTTGAGCTAGCGACCGCGACGGCGCGGGACCGGACGACCGCCCCCGCGGCGCTTCTCAGGACCCGAATCGCGCGGCGGCAGGTTGCCCGACTTGAAGTGCGTCAGGGCAAAGCGCAGTGCAACGCTGTCCTCGAGGTCGCGCTTTTCCTCAGCGGGCGAGAACAGCAGCGAGATCATCTGCCGCTCTGGCCGCATGTCGTCGAAAATGGGAGAGAACATCACATTCGGATCCGGCCCGCGCGAGCGATTGCCGTTGATGCGGTCCAGTTCGGTATCGGTCTTGTGCGAGTTGCGCAGCGCACGGCGTCCGTCCAGACCGTACATCGCCGCGACGGGGTCGAAGGTGGGCTGCGCTTCCTCGACTGTGGGCTCGAAGAGCTGGCGGCGGACCTCTTCGCGGTTCAGGCGGTTGCCGCGGTTGTCGCCGGGTCGCTCAAATGGATCGACCTTGCCTCGCTTTTCAGTCTTGGGGGCGGGGGCGGGCTGAACCGGCCGAGCCTCCTTGGGGCGCGGCTCGAAGGCGGGCTTGATCGGGCGATTCGCGACGTTGCCATCGACGCCGAGCGGCAGCTGGCGGGCCTCGACGGCCGGCCGCGGCTGGACGTTGCCCTCTTCCGGACGCACGACAGGCTTGTCTGGCTTGCGAGGGGCGGCCGGAGCGTTGTTGCGCAGGGCCAGATCGTGTCCGAGCTCGGCGGGCCACACGCGGCCGGAGCGCAGGCCCTCGACCATCGCTTCCTGATTGGTCGGCGGCGCCGCGAACAGGGTGGCGACGGTGCCGAAGCGGTCCTGACCGGGCGCGGACGCCGAGCCGCCCACGCAGGCGATGCGCGCGCCTTGGGCCCACAGCAGCGTGCGATCGTCGATCGCGCTGGCGGGGTCCAAGCTGCCCGTGACGACAATACCGGCGACGCCAATCGGACGCGCAGAGTCATCGACCACCGGCTCCAGGACCTTCGCCGCATCCGGTGCGCCCATCACCACGGCGCCTCCGCGCTCAGCAAAGACACGCAGGACGTCAGCGCCGCGGTACACGGCCCGCTCGCCACCGTTGGAGTGCTCCAGCGTGCGCCAGCCGCAGCCGCGGAACCAGTCGTCGATCTCGCGCGGATAGCACAGCAGCTGGCCCAAGTCCGAGTCGAGTGCGACACCGGAAAAGAGCTGGATGCCTGTGGCGTCCGACACAGCCGAGGTCTCGCCCAAGTCGACTGCCGTGTCGTCTCCGATCACGACCAGCCCATCCAAGCCCTGATCGCGCGCCTGAACGGCAAGCAGTTCGATGTCCTGACGGCCCTGTTCGTTCGGCATCGGCCGTACGTGCAGGTCAATGAGTGCGGGGATCACGCGATCTCCTTGCATGGTTCCAACGGGTCAGCGGTAACGGAAAGGTTGCGGCGGACGTCGAGCGGCATCGGTCCAGGACCGGGTCTCGTTCGAGGCGTTCGGGCAGTGAACGGTGCGTTCGAGTGGCAAACCCACCAAGGATCGAACCTGAGTCGATCCCCCGCACGGTCTGATCGCCCGGTTTGGAGGCGAAACGACGCTTTTTGCTGCGGCCGTGCGGTGAATGCCGGAGGAAGGGGACCTCTGGTCCAATCTCCTCGCAGCCGCACCTTATAGCAGATGGGGAAGCGGTGCAAAAGGCCCCCGGATCGACACAGCGCCGAAAGGGTCCACAAGCCCCGCTCGTGTTTGACAACGGCCACCGTCTGCGATGGCATCGGCGCCATTCCCGCGGCCAACCGGTCCGCAGCGAGGCCCCGTCCTTGGAGATCCTGCGCCAGCTTCCCGTCCAGACCGAGCCCCGGCCCGCCGCTGTCGGTTTCGGCAATTTCGACGGCGTGCACGTCGGACACCAGGCGTTGCTGGGCCAGCTGCGAGCCGCTGCGGACCGGATGGGTGGTCCCGTCACCGTCGTCACCTTCGACCCGCACCCGCTGCAAGTGCTGCGCCCGCAAGCCGCTCCGCCCGCCATCGACACGCTGGAAGGCCGGCTGCGGGCCCTGCAAGCGTGCGGCGTCGATCGCGCGTTGGTGCTGCCATTTGACCTGGCGTTGGCGGCCCGACCCGCAGAGTGGTTTGCCCGCGAAGTGCTGTTCCAGACGCTGGGGGCGCGGGTGCTGCTGACCGGACCCGACACGCGCTTTGGCCGCGCCGGGCACGGGGACGTGGCGCTGCTGCAAGCGATCGGCGAAGAGATGGGGCGCCAAGTGGCCGTTTTTCCTGGTGTGACGGTGCGCGGCGGCATCGTCTCGTCGTCGCGGGTGCGTGCGGCGGTGCTGCGGGGCGACGTGGCGGACGCCGCCGAGCTGCTGGGCAGGCCGTTCTGTCTGCGTGGCGCGGTGGTCGAGGGCGACAAGCGTGGACGCACGCTGGGGTTTCCGACGGCGAATCTGGCGGCATCGGGGCAGGTCCAGCCTGCGCCGGGCGTGTACGCGTGCGTGCTCGAAGTCGACGGTCAGCTGCTGGACGCCGTGACCAACGCGGGGCGCCGACCGACCTTTGCGAACGCGGGACCGCAGACTGAAGCCCACGTGCTCGACTGGCACGGCGACCTCTACGGTCGGCAGGTGCACCTGCACTTTGTGTCGCGGGTGCGCGATGAACGAAAGTTCGCAAGCCCGGGCGCTCTGATCGAGCAGATCCAACGCGACGTTGCCGAGGCCCGGCGGGTGCTGACGGCCTGGCGGTCCGAAGCGAGGGTGCCCTAACCGATGGCGACTCGCGATCCAGCGAATGGTGCAGCGACGCGCGATCTGCGCCTGGGCCTGCTGGGCGCGGGCATTGGCCACTCGCGCTCGCCGCACCTGCACCGGGCAGCACTGCAGACACTAGGACGCAAGGGGACATACGAGCTGCTCGAGGCCGAGAGCGAAGCGCAGGCGCAAGCCGTGGTGGAGCGGTTGCGCGCGGGCGAGTTGGACGGCCTCAACGTCACGACCCCCTGGAAACCGTGGGCGGCGGCGCAGTGTGCGTTCGGGCTGGACGCGGTGGGGCGGGTGCTGCCCGGTCCCCCGGACCGTCCGGTGAACACGCTTGCCATGCGCGACGGGCAGTTGTGCGGCGGCTCGACGGACGGCCCCGGACTCCTGGATGCCCTTGCCGCAGCCGACGTCGACCTCCGCGGTGCTCGCGTGCTGCTGCTGGGCGCAGGCGGGGCGGGTACGGCAGTGGCGCCAGAGCTGCTGGCCGCGGGCGCCGCCGGGCTGTGGGTTGCGAATCGGGCGCAGGAACGTGCGCAAGCGTTGGTCGTCCACCTGTCGCGATTCGGCCAGAGCGTGGAAGTGCAGGCGCTGCCATGGGGTCACCGCGCGCCCGACCTGACGATCGATTGGGTCATTCACGCGACGCGATGGGGGCACGGCGAAGGGCAACCCTATGATCGTGCTGACGTTGTCGCGTGGGATTGGCTGCCTTGGCCGGCGTGGCGCGACCGGGGCACGGTCGTGGCCGACTTGGTGTACGGCGCGTCGCCCACCCGCTTTGAGGCGTTGGCGCTGGCCCACGGCATCCCGGCGTGCCGTCAGCTGCTGGACGACGAGGCGCAAGTGGCGCCGCGTGGCGTATTGCTGGGCAGCGGCGAGGCGATGCTGGCGGCGCAGGCGGCGCGCGTTTGGCGGCTGTGGACGGGCGACCACGTCGATTGGCGGGAGCTGAAGACGGCCCTGCGGACGCGCGACGGACGCTGACCTACCAGGAATACATCATCGTGGCGTGCGGCAGCGGATAGGCCGCGTAGAACCGGGTGTTTTCCCACCGCGCCGTCATCACAAGATCCAGCGCGACCGAGAATCCGGGGCGTTGCACGGCGCCGAATTCGAAGCCGAAGCCGACGCCGGCCGACGTGTAGGCGGTAGTCTCGGTTCCGACCTGCTGCAGCGCCTTGCACTCGGGCGTCGGGTCGGTTCCGCAGTCGATGTTCATCGAGCTGTCGTCGCTGCTGAGGTGCACGGACGTGTTGGCCACCAGTCGCAGCGCGGTGGTGGAGGGGGCCAGCGCGCGGCTGCGGGTGCCTTGGGCCCACACCAACATGTAGTCGATGTACTGTGCGCCGAGGAAGACGGCGACGTAGTTGCCACGGTCGGCGACGATGGGCAACAGGTTGACCTGCAAGGCAGAGTTGCCGAAGTATTGGCGGTAGGCGAAGCCGGTGCTGCCGTCGACGCCACCGGTCAGGCCGATGCCGAAGCGGTTGCGCTGTACCTGGCCCTCATGGCCGCGCAGCATGCCGGTCTTCGACGGTGCGGAGGGGGCCAGCGCGTGCGCCGACAACGGGGTCAGGACACCGAGGCCGGTGACCAGGACCACCGCGAGACACGAGAGACGAGCTGTGAAATGCATAGGTTGCTCCACGTGCGCCGGCTTCGGGGGCCGCGCGGCACTGCGTCCGATCACCAGCTGTACATCAGGCCCGCGGTGGGCAGCGGCAGGATGAACGACAGTCCGGCCTCGTCGAACGCGGCCGTCAGCATCAGGTCCAAATTGACGGAGAACCCGGGGTGCATGATCGCGCCAAATTCGAAGCCGATGCCTGCACCCAAACCGAACAGCTTATCCGTCGAGACGGTTTCCTGGTCGATCCAGGTGCAGAATTCGTTGATGCCGCATGAGGGGTCGGGTACGGAATTGAGGTTGGTCTGTCGCGAGTAGAAGTACGTCGCGCCGCCGACCAGACGCAGGGCCGTGACGCTGGGCAACAGGCCGCGCGAGCTGGCTTGGTGCCAGATCATCAGGTACTGGATGACGGACAGGCCGCCGAACACCAGCGCGTCGTTGCCGTAGTCGCTGACGATCGCGATGCCGTTGAGTTGCGCTGCGGTGTCGCCGAAGTAGCGGCGGTAAGAAAAGCCGCTGCCGGTGGTGAAGCCGCCCGAGAAGCCCAACCCGTGCAGATTCGACTGGGTGCTCGGGCCATCGGATGAGGCAGGGAAAGGCGCCGGTGCCGGGGCGAGGGCCGTAGGCGGCGGCTCGGCGACGGGTGCTGTTGGAGGTGCTGGGGGCTGAGTCGCCTCTGCCGGTTGCGCGGGAAGTGGCGCAGCTGGGGGCGGTTCCATGGGCTGAGCGGCCGCTGTTCGGGCGAACAACACGGCGCAGACGCACAGCAGCACGCGGGACGGTCGAAGGGTCGACAACATGAGGCGTTCTCCGCAAAGGGTGGACCCCGAAGACGGCGGGTCCGCGACGGCGAGCACCCGGGGCGACCGGATGAGAGCGCCAGTGTAGCAGAGCCCGGCGGTGTGCAAAGCAAGGCCACGCCGGACCAGACGCGCCGGCGACGACGCGATTCACGCGGCCGACTCAGCCGGGCTTGCGGCGCTTGCGGGCGGCGGTGTGGGCCAACGCGAAGTTGCAGAACTCGGCGGCGATGTCGCCGTCGGCCTCGGGGTCCGGATCGGTCAAGGTCACGACGTGGTGATCACCATCCAGCTCGACGTGGAACGTGGCGAAGTCCTTGAAGTCCTCCGCAGCTTGGTGAATCGCCGCGGGCAGGTACAGTGCCTTGTGCAGGCGCACGGTGGTGGCGGTGGTCACGGGTTGCCTCCGCCCTTCTTGGGGTATTTCTCCTCCCAAGGCACGGCGATCCCCAGCGGATCGTCCAGAAAGTCCAGACCGTCGTCGTCCTCCAGAAAGTCGACCGGCGCCGAGCCTCCCGCGGCCCCGGCCAGGGCGCGGGTGGTGATGTCCTCGATCAAGCTGCCGTTCTGCTTGACGATCAGCCGCCGCAGCGCCTGGGTCAGCAGCTCGTTGCCGAATTCTCCCGCAAGTGCGCGCAGCCCCGCCTCGTCCAGCGGCGCCTTGCTGCGCAGGTGCACCAGATAGCGGCTGTTGCGCCCTTCCTCTCCGTCGCGGTCCAGCAGCACATACGCGCGGTCCAGCAGCACGAAGGCTGCCCCGTACAGCACCTCGATCGGGTACAGGCCGGCATCCAGCGACAGCGTCATCTGGCCCTTGGCGGGGTCGAAGTGCTCGAGCTCGGGCGAGGTCATGGGGCTCCTGGGGTCGATCGGTGGTGCGCGGCTTCTACCCCGGCCGTCGCGGGCCAGCAAGCGCGCCGTCACCCACCGCAGCGTCTTTCGCAGCCTCGGCGATGGGTTGCCAGTCGCGGGCTTCTGGGTCGTGGCGGCGGCGCGGGTCGGTGCTGGGCTGCACCAGACGACTGCCATCGGGGGCGCTGGGGTGTGCGGGTCGCGGTGCGGCGGCGGGGACCAGCAGGGCCAGACGGGCGGGATCGGGGCGCCACGAGGGGTCGCTCGCCTCGTCTTGCACGATGCGCTGCACGATGGGGCGCGGGTCCAGGTAAACGGGCGACAGCTCGGCGGGGTCGTAGGCGTCGCCGCGGTCGAACAGGCCGCCGCAGATCAGGCGCAGCGAGCAGGTCGTGCACACGTCGGCGTACAGGTGGCCCCAGGCGGTCTGGCGCACGGTGCCCTTGTCGTCCAGGAAGTGCACAATCCGCTCCTCACCCTTGACGATTTTGCGCGTCTCGGTCGAGCAGTGGGCGAAGTCGGTCATGTAGCAAAGCGGCACGCGCTCGACCCGAAAAGTGCGGCCGCTGTCGTGCAGGCGGCGCATCGCAAGGGCAAGACTGTATTCGAGATCGCGCAACCTCGCCGTGAAGAAGGTGTTGGCGGCCGCGCGGCCGATGCTGGGGTCCAGGTTGTTCCAGACGACGTGGCGAATGTAGGGAAACCGGTCGAGCATCCAGTCGACGGTCTCGTGCAGGTGGTCGCAATTGTAGCGGTTGATCACCGTGTTCAGGTTCACCACGACCGGAGACGCGCCCAAGTGATCCAGCGCCTGCTCAGCCCAGCGCAGCGAGCCGGGCGTGCCGGTCAGGAAGTCCTCGACCTTGGCGCGGTGGGTGTGCAGGCTCAGGTGGACGTGCTGCAACCCTGCGTCAATCAAAGTCTTTGTGTATACGGCGTCGGCCATCTTCTGACCGTTGGTGATCAGGCGGACATGCAGATCGCGCGACCTCGCGTAGGCGATGGCTTCGGGCAGCACGGGCGACAGCGTCGGCTCGCCGCCCGTCAGGACCACGCCGAAGTAGCCGCGCGCGGCGAAGTCATCAATGATCGTGCGGTACTGCTCGAGATCGTAGAAGAAAGGTGTCTCCGGATTCGAGCAGAATCCGCAGTTCTGGTTGCAGTGCCGCACCATCTGGATGTAGCCGAGATTGGCCAAGCGTTGAACTCCACTAGACTTCGGATGCGTCGTCCTGTGCCGGGGCCTCGGGACGGTGTCGCCCCACCAGCCGCTTCAGTTCTTCCCGGCTGCGGCGGGCGTTGGTCTCACGCAGCGCCTCGGTCAGGGTCTCGAACGACGTCGCGTCGGGCAGGGGGCGTCCGTCCGCGCCCTGCGGCATCATCACGCCAAACCCGTGTTCGCGCAGGTAGTTGATGTGCAGCCCGTCGCAGTGGTCAACCTCGGCGCACCGGACACAGCGCAGCGACTTCACGCGGTATTCGTGGACGATGTAGTGGTGGACGAATCGGTCCAGATCGAGGTGGCCCGCGCCGTCCAGCAGCGCCGCGTCGAGGTGGGGGCGGTCGGCGGGCTCGACCTCGGCCCCCGCGATGCAGCGCGGCACCGCCTTGAGACGCACGCCAGCTTGGGCAAGTCGTTGCAGCGTCTCGGGATCCGGGTTATGGTCGACGACCCCGCTGCGGAACTCGTGCGTTCGCAGCGCCGCGATCAGCCGGTGGCCGCGAGCGCGACAGACCTCTGGGTGGTCCAGCAGCCACCCGGCCAACTCACGGGTCAACGCGACCTCGATCTCGACGTCTGTGGGCAGCGCGGTAGCACCCAGCAGGTACGCCTGGGCTTGGACGAGGGTCGACACCACGAAGCGATCGGCATGGCCCAGCAGCGCCGTCGGGTCTGCTCCGTCGTCCAACGCAACGTCCCGTCGAGCAAGGGGAAACGCCAGATCGTCCAGCGTTTCGGCCGCCGTCGTCGCGTCCGGTGCCGTCACCAGCAGCCGCGTGGGTCGCTGGGACCGGAATGCCCGCTGCGCAGCGTCGCCCGGCCATGCGAGACGGCTGTCGACCCGCACCGACGCGAATTCGCCCCGCAGCAGCCGCTCGCGGTACGGCAGCAGCGTTGCGCGGCAGGGACCCTCGAGAAAACAGTAGTCACACCGTTCTCCCCAGCAGTCGGGCTTGACACCGGTGCGCAACCAGCCCTCGAAGTTGTGCCGACCGCCGTCGAATTCCGATTGCAGTTTGTGGGGTTCCTGGATCAGGCGCTCGAAACCCTCCAGATAGGTCACGGGCATCCGGTTGGTCCAAAGGTACACGCCCGGCTGGTCGGCCCAGGCAAACGCCCGGCGGAAATAGGGCACGGCGTCGTTCAGGTCGAAGAACAGTGACGCCCGGTGCTCGTCGAAGCCGCGACCAAATGGGACGAGGTGCAGCAGGTCGAATTCGCGGATGCCGTGGCCGTACCAAAACGCCAGCATCTCGGGCAGCACACGGTAATTCTGCTTGTTCAGCACGATGTCGATGTTCACGACGACCTGACCCGTCGCCTGCAAGTTGCGGATGCCCTGCAGTCCGGTGACGAACGCGCTTGGGGTGCCCGTCAGCTTGTCATGCAGCTGGGCCGTGTGGCCGTGCATCGACACGGTGGCCTCGTTCAGGCCCGCCCGCGCCGCTGCGCGAGCGAACCCCTTGTACGAGAACATCATTCCGTTGGTTACCACCTGGATCCAGTCGTAGCCGACCTCGCGGCCATAGCGCACGAGTTCGAGGAATTCCGGGTGGACCGTCGCCTCGCCGCCCGACAGGATCAGACGCTCCCGACCCAGCCGGCGCCCCAGCGCGATGTAGGTCTTCAGCGCCGCCGTCTCGATGCGCGTGCCGTCCTGGTTCATGGAGTCCAGGCAGAACGTGCAGCGCTGGTTGCAGACACGTGTGGTGCGGACCCAGTGGCGCTTGTCGCGGGCCGCCTGTTCCTTGACGCGGTCCTTGTCGTCCATGCCCGACGGCAGGGCCTCGCTGCGGGACTGCCCAGAGCGGGTGGCGTCGAGCAGCGCCGCAGCCTCGTCGCGCGAAAGAACGCCTTGCGTCACGAGCTGTTGCATCTCGCGGTCAAGGGCGTCGGTGTCGGGCGGGGAGGACAAGGCGAAACGCTCCGGTGGGCAAGGGGCCGAAGTCTGGCAGATCCGCAGCGCGGGTGCAGCCGGGCATCGCAACGGGCTATTCCACGGCGTCTTTTCGCGCCGGCGGGGCGTCGTCGCGCGGCACCACCCATCCCCAGCCGTGTCGTGCGACCACAGGCGGTGCCACCCCGGCACACAGGTCGCGCCACGTACAGGTCTGACAAGGGCGGCCGTGCTGGCCGGGCGGCGCTGCGGCAGGCCCTTGGACCTCGCCGGCCACGCCGGTCGCCCGCGCATCGACCGTCCACGGCGGTGGGCGCCACGCGGTCGTCGCCAGATCCTCCAACAGACACGGCGGGATGCCGGCGGTTGTGGCTCGCAGACCGGCGGTCCTGGCCTGACGCACCGCCGCCCGGACGAACGGCGCCGCCAGCCCGGGGTGCGGCAGCAGCGGGTGGGCCTCGCGATCGTCCGTTTCGGCCAGCGAGAACCGCACGGCGCTCGCTCCCAGCGACAGCGCGCCCGCGACCAGCCGGGGCAGCTGGCGAAACGTGGGTCGCAGCACGGGGGCCAGCACGGTAGTCCGCAGCCCTGCCGTACGGGCCGTTCGCAAGCCCCTGATCACACGCTGAAAGTGACCTTCGTGCGCGGTCACGAGGTCGTGCGCCTCGGCCGAGTCACCATACAGCGGCACTGCCACGTGGGTCGCGCCAGCCTCCTGCACCCGAGCGACCGACTCGGGCCGCACCAACGCAAGGCCGCTCGTCCAGATCTCCACCGCGTTGAAGGCGAGTTGCTGAGTCAGCTCAAGCAGTTCCAGCGCCTCGGGCCGCGTCAGCAGGTCGCCGTCGCGCAACGTGGCGCGGCTGGCCCCCACGTCGCGGGTCTGTCGCAGCCATGTGGCGAGGCGGGCGGCCTCGACCTCAGGCGTTTGCCGTGCCTGCGGTCCCCGCACCTCGCACACCGGGCAGACCAGCGGCGAGTCGACGTGCGGGCAGGCGCTGGCGGTGAGCAGGTGAACGAGCACGGCGCTCCGGTACTTGCGGCGTAGGGGCGACAGCCTAGGACTCGCCTCGCCGGAAACGCAAGCTGCGGCCCGGATGTGCGAGCGCTCGCGGTGGACGAACCCCTCGTTCGCCCTTAGAGTGCCCGTCGGTTGACCCCCGCCGCCAAAGGAGCCTCGCGGATGCCCCTTCGTTCCCTGCGCTGGACGGCGCTGACCCTCGCCCTTGTGGTGGTCGTGCTCGACCTGTGGAGCAAGCAGTGGGCGATCGACTCGCTCGCCAGCTTTGACCACCCGATGGTCCTGCGCGTGACGGACGGAGCCACCGTCGCGGCGGCGCTGCAAGCCCGCGGACTGACGGCCAAAGAGGCGGACGAGGCCTTCGCCCGCGGGCAGGTCGGTCGCTTCCTGCCGGCGCGTGACCTGAAGCTGGACCGCGTCCTGACGGTCGACGACGTCGACACGCGGGTGCTGGTGACGGGCGGCATCGGGCTGCCCGCGCCGCGTCAGGTCCAGTTCACCACGCAGCAGGTCGGTCAGTCGGTCAGTCAGGTGTTGTCCAAGGACTTTCGCCTGGAGCCGACACGGCTGCAGCCGCTGCTCGACGGTCAGTTGCTGTATCGGTCCGCGGGCCGCGTGTCCGACCCGCAAGAGGCGCTTGCCGCGGACGGTCTGGTGGCGCTGAGCGACCATAACCTGCCGATCTTCGCCGGCTTTACCTTCGTGTATGCCGAGAACCGCGGCGCCGCGTGGGGCTTCCTGTCCTCCGCCCCGCCGACCGTGCGCTTCCTGCTGTTTGCGTTCATCTCGCTGGTGGCCAGCTTGGTCATGATCTGGGTGCTGTGGGGCGGCCGTATGGGCACGACGTGGAGTTCGCTGGCACTCGCGGCCATTCTGGGCGGCGCGATCGGCAACCTGGTCGACCGACTGCGATTCCGCATCGTTGTAGACTTCGTCTTGAATTACGTGGTGATCGACGGCAAGACCCATAGCTGGCCCGTGTACAACGTCGCCGACATCGGCATCACCGTGGGCGTTGCCCTGATCGCGCTCGAGCTGCTGGTGCAGCGCAAGCCCGCCCCTCCCGTCGCTGATCGCCCCGAACCCGGCTAGAGGCCTGCCGTGCACCCGTCCTTCGACATCGGCTTCACCACGCTGCCCGCCTACTTCACGCTGCTGATGGTGGGCTTCACGCTCGCGATTCTGCTGGCCCACCGCGAGGGGTTGCGCAAGGGCTTCGACGGCAACACCGTGCTGGACGTGGGCCTGTTGATGCTTGCCTGTGGGCTGATCGGCGCGCGGATCCTGCACATTTTCGCCGACGGGCAGTTCTGGGACTACGTCCACCTGTGCACCGACCCCTCGAAGGTGCCTGCCCTTGCGCTGGGCAGCGGCCTGAAGTGCACGACCGACGCCCAGTGCTTCGACGGCGGCTTGGGCGACGTGTGCGAGCAGGCGACCGGGCTGTGCCGCCAGAGCCAGGACTGCCTGCGCGTCTTCAAGATTTGGTACGGCGGCTACGCGTACTACGGCGGCTTCCTGCTGGCGGTTCCGGTGGGGCTGTGGTTCCTGCGTCGCCGTCGGCAGTCGATGTGGCACATGGCAGACCTTGCCGGTTTCGCCATCCCGTTGGGGCTGGTGCTCGGCCGCACCGGCTGCTTCCTGGCCGGCTGCTGCTTTGGCGCGCCCACCTTGTCGGCAGTCGGCATCGCGTTCCCGGTCGGCTCGCCCGCTTGGGACAAGCATCAGCAGGGGCATCTGCTGGCCCAGCACGCCCATGCCTCGCTGGCCGTGCACCCAACGCAGCTGTACGAGGCCCTTGGCGCGCTGGCCATCTGCCTGTTCTGCCTGTGGTGGTATCGCCGGGGCACCCAGTTCCGTGGCCAGAACTTCTTCTTCTTCATGTTGGCGTACGCGGTGTTGCGCTTTGTCATCGAGTTCTGGCGCGCCGACGATCGCGGCGCCGCCCTGGGCCTGTCGACCTCGCAGCTGATCAGCCTGCCGCTGTTCGCTTGGTCGGCTTGGGTGCTGTGGCGACGCAAGCCGTGGCCCGCCGAGCCCGAGTTGACCAAGCCCGCCCCCGACGCACGCAAGCCCGCTTGACACGAAACGATCCTGCCCTTCCACTTGCCTCTGGTTTGACCTTCGTCCTGCTCGCCCTTGGCTTCCCGCACCGCCGCGCTCCCCGACCCACGCCCCGGAGTTCACCGTGCTTGTTCGCGTCATCACGGGCCTGACCCTTGCGCCGCTTGTCATCTGGCTGGTCCTGTATGCGCCCAAGCCCGCGATGCTGGCGGTGCTGGTCATCGCCGCCGCCCGCGCTGCCGACGAGCTGGTGCGGATGTCGCCCGAGATCCGCAAGTTGGACCGTCTGATGGCGGCTGTCCTCGCCTCTGCCATCGCAGCGACGCCCCTGCTGGACCCGAGCTGGCGCTGGACGATCGCGGGTCTGGCGCCCGTGTTGCTGTTGGCGACCCTGCTGTGGCGGCCGCGCGACGTGGTCTCGGCCAGTCGGCGGGCGTCGCTGGGCGTGCTGGCGCTGGGCTATGTGGCGGTGCTGGTCGCCGTGCTGATCGGTCTGTTCACCCACGACCACCTGCCCGCGGCCGCTGGCGCTTCGGTCGCGGGCCAAGTGCTGGGCCCCTACGACCTGGGCCGCGGCGCGCTGATGTCTCTGCTTGTCATGGTATTTTTCGGCGATACGGGAGCGTATTTCGCCGGCCGCAGTCTCGGGCGCCACAAGCTCAACGTCCTGATCAGCCCCAAGAAGACGGTCGAGGGCGCGATCGGCGGCTTGCTCGCTTCGGTGGGCGGCGCGTTTCTGGCCCGCTGGCTGTTTCTGCCCGACCTGGGGCTGGCCGAGACGGCGGTGCTGGGGGCGCTGTGCGGGGCGGTGGGCCAGGTGGGCGATCTGGTCGAGTCGCTGTTCAAGCGCGCGACGAATACCAAGGACAGCGGCCACCTTCTGCCCGGTCACGGCGGCCTGCTCGACCGCGTGGACGGTGTGATCTTTGCCGGGCCCGTGCTCATGGCCTGGCTTTCGCTGACGGGCCGTGGCTGAGCCGCTGCTGCGCGACGTGCCCCTGCACTGGTGGGGCACGCTGCCGTTTGCCGAGGCCGTGCAACGCAACGCCGCCGCCATCGAGCGCACCGCTGCCGGCGGCCAGGGCGAACTCGGTGCGTTCGAGCCGGCCAGCCCGGTCTTCACACTAGGCCGCCGCGCCCAGTCGCCGGAGGGTCGCCGCCAGCTGGAAGCCACGCTCGCCGCCTGCACCCTGCGCGGACTGCCGGTACTGGAGGTCGACCGCGGTGGGCTGGGCACCCTGCACCTGCCCGGGCAGCTCGTGGTCTTCGTGGCCATCGCGTGCCCGCGCGTGCGCGTGCGACCGCTGGTCGATGAACTGCTGCAGGCCGCGCGACTCCTCGCTCTGGATCAGGGGGTTGCCGCACGGGTGGACGCAGACGACGACGTTGGTCTGTGGGCGCCGCACGGCAAGCTCGCCAGCCTGGGGCTGCGCTGGCAGCGTGGTGTCGCTGGGCATGGCATGGCGATCAATTTGGCCATCGATCCGGGGGAAGGCGACGGTCTGACCCTGTGCGGCCAGCCCACCACCCGGCTCGCGTCGCTGGGGCGCGCTCAACCGCCCGGCAGCCGAGCGGTGGCCGAGGCCGCGGCCGAGCTGGATCGCTTGCTGCGTTCCATCGTCGCTTCGCCTGCTTGACGCGGTCGGGAGGGGTGACGCATCCTGCGCGCCGCTCGGGGAGTGGCGCAGTCTGGTAGCGCACCTGCTTTGGGAGCAGGATGTCGCAGGTTCAAATCCTGTCTCCCCGACCCAACTGAAATGACAGTGAATGGATGGTGCGGACGCGGCTTCGTCTGGTGACGTGGCGTCGGCGACCGTGCCGCATCTCGCGACGGGACGTCAGACCCGGGTCGGCTTGCGCTTCTGCGTCGCCAGCGCCGCGTACAGGTCGGCCAACTTCTGTGTGCGCAGTCGCTCGGTCCGCGGACGCCCCAAACCTTCCAAGCCCACGAACCGCACTTCGTCCGCCTGCGCCTTCTTGTCGCGCCCCAGCCGCGCCAGCACTTCGGCGGTCGTCTCAGTCTCCCAAGCGGTCGGCAGCCCCAAGTCCTCAAACCCCTTGCGGATCTCTGCGGCCAAGCCCGGCTCTGCCCAGCCCAGGGCCTCGCTGACCTCTGCCGCGGCCACCGTTCCCAGCGCCACCGCCTCGCCATGACGCAGCGCAAAGCCGCTCTGCGCTTCCAGCGCGTGCCCCAGCGTGTGTCCCAGATTCAGCACCGCGCGTGAGGTGTGCGACCTCGCCAGCTCGCGCGGATCGGCCGCGACCACGTCGGCCTTCAGCGCCACCGCTCGCTCCAGATGTGGCCGCAGATGCACGCCGCTGCGTCGGCGCAGGTCCGCCGCGTCGGAGCGCAGGTCTCGCCAAGCGTCTGCATCGAACAGCGCGAACATCTTGGCGATCTCAGCCAGTCCGGCGCGCCACTCGCGTCCCGGCAGCGTCTCCAGCGTCGCAAGTGCCAACCAGACCAGCTGCGGCGGGTGGAAGGTGCCGACCAGGTTCTTGCCCTCCGGCAGGTTCAGCGCCGTCTTGCCGCCGACCGAAGCGTCGGCCATCGCCAGCACCGTGGTCGGCAAGTGCGCCACCCGCACCCCGCGCAGGAACGTCGAGGCCACGAATCCGGTCAGGTCGGTCGTCGCTCCGCCGCCCACACCGATCAGCAGGTCGTGGCGCTGCAGTCCGTGGGCCGCCAACTCCTGCCACAACCGCCCAGCGTGCCTAAGATCCTTGCCCTTTTCACCGCCGGGCACCTCACACGTCACGGTCGGCACGCCGCGTGCTTCCAGCATCGCCCGCAGCGGGACGGCGTGGGTGCGCACCTGCCGATCGACGATCAGCGCCACCCTCGCGCCCTGTGCCAGCTCAGCCAGCCGGTCTGCGGCATCGCTGGCCTGCCCGCCATGCACCACGATTGGGCACGCTTGGCCGTCGAACGAGGACTCGATGACGCCCGGGGGCGACAGCGCTTCCTGCAGATCACGCACAAGCCTGTCGATGGGCCGGGTTGCGTCCAGTCGCAGGTGCGCTTGGGCATACACTGGGGTGCGGACGACCGCCAGGCGCTCCAGTGCCGCCAGCTGGTCCTGACGCGTGTCGCCCAGCAGCGGTCGGTCGCCATCCAGCAGCGTCCGCTCGACCAGAACCGACGGCGGGGCGTCCAGCCACACGACCCGAGCTGTCGCCCGCATCCGCGCCATGCCGTCGTGGAACACCGCCGCGCCGCCGCCCACCGACAGCACCAGCGGCGGCGCCTGCAGCGCCTCGTTCAGGGCGTGGGCTTCGCGCACCCGAAAGGCCGACTCGCCCTCGCGTCGCAGCAAATCGCCTACGGAGATCCGGGCTTCCAGCGCAATCACGTCGTCCAGATCACGGTGGGGTGCTCCCCAAGCCCGCGCCAGCGCCGCCCCCAGGGTCGACTTGCCCGCACCTGGCGGACCCATCAGGACAATCGTCTGTTCCAAAGCGGACATGGGGGCTCCGGATGCCGCTAGCGTCCGGCCACGGCGGCGGGCTGCACGATGCGGGGCGTCAGGAAGATCAGCAGCTCGCTGCGGCGGTCGTCGCTGGGGCGGAACCAGCCCCCGATCAGCGGCAAGTTGCCCCAGAATCCGGACTTGCGCGCGACCGCCATCTCGCCGTACAGACCCGCGACGACCGTTGTCTCGCCGTCGCGCAGCAGCCACTCGGACGAGGCCTCGCGTTGCACCAGACCGCCTTCGCCCGGTTCGCCGCCACCAGAGCGCTCCGGTCCGCCGCGGGCTATCTGGACCGCCAGCCGGATCTGTCCGTCCAGCGTCAGGTGGGGAGTGGCGCGCACCAGCAATTCCGTGTCGATCCAGCGAGTTTCTGTCCCCTGCGGCCCGACGGTCACAGACGGAAGCTCCACCCCTTGGCGCAGCGTCGCCGTTGCATGGTTCAGCGCCACAATGCTTGGGCTGGCGACAATTCGAACGACGCCCTCGCGTTCGGCCGCGGCCAATCGCAGGTGCAGGTTCGCCGCACCGCCCAAGCTGCCCAGCAGCCAGCCCATCGAGTCGGAGTCGAAAGAAGTCGGCAAGTTTACTGCGTAATTGGGGACGGCTGCGGCGGTTGCAGAGCGGTCCGGCCCCGGCCCGCCCGGGCCAGTTGCGACGCCCCGAACCGAGGGGAAGGCAAGGCCGGTCGCGTTGCCGTACAGACCCGCTGCCGCCAAGTGGCCTCCCCACTGCACGCCCGACTCCCGCAGGAAGCTGCGGTCGGCCTCGACGATGCGCACCTCGATGCGGACCTGCGGCGCTTGCGCGTCCAGCTTGCGAACCATCGCTTCGATCGCCGCCACCTGCTCTGCCGTGTCGCGCACCAGCAGGGCGTTGGTCCGCACGTCCACCGCCACAGAGCCTCGCGGCTTGGACGCCATCGCCCGCACCTGCGGAGCCAGCGCTGCTGCGTCGCCGTGACTGACCGGAATCACACGCGAGATCAATGGTTTGCCTTCTTCGGTCTTCTGCCGCCGCGCTACGTCTGCCGCCTCTTCCTTGTCCAGCACCGCCCGTGACGCCACCCGGATCACGCCATGTTGCCGCACGGCATCCAAGCCGCGGCTCCGCAGGATCACGTCCAGCGCCAGATCCCAGGGCACGCGGTCCAAGTGGAACGTGACCGTGCCCTGCACGTCCGGCCCAGCCACGATGTTGGTCTTGCCGGCACGCGCCAAAAACGTCAGCACCTGCTGCAGGTCCGCGTCTTTCAGCGTCAGGCTGATGCGCTTGCCCGTGTAGCGGTGCGACGGCGCGGGGCGAGCGACCTCAGGCACCTCGGCCTTGGCGACAGAGGACGCCGAACTTGGCCCCCGGGCAGTTGATGCTGCTTCGGCGGACGGCTGCGGTGCAGGCGCCTCAGCGTCGCCCCCTGAGCGAGGGTTGCGTCGGGTCGCAGGCCGCGGCTCAGCCACGCGCAGAGGCGGCGGTTGCACGGTCGGCAAGGCGGTGGGCTGTTCCAACTCCAGTAGAACCTTGCCGTTCGCGACGGTCAGGTGGTCCAGCGTCGGCCGCGCCAGATCCAGCACCAACCGCACTTCGTCGTTGCCCTGCTCCGGACGGAACACGGTCACCCGGTCCACCGGCCCCAGCAGAGCCTTGGTGTCATAGGCGCGCTGCAGGCGATCCGGCAGGTGCACGCCGGTCACACGCACCACCAACCGCTTGGCGCCGCGCTCGATCACCTGCGCGCGCGCACCCGCGGCATTTCCCGTCAACGGCAGCTCGACTCGGCCTTGCTGCGGGCCGCGGGCGGTGATGGCGACGTCATCGACCTCCGCCGGACCCTTGGGCAGCGCGGGGGGGGGCGGGATCGCGACGCCGGAAGCCGCGCCGTTGTCCTTGTTCTCTTTGGGTTTATCCTTGGGCTTGCCCGTGTCCCGCTCTGCCAACAGCGTCAGGCGCGCCTGCTGACGTCGCAGGTGGTCGTCCAGCGGCGCGCTCTTGGGCGGTGGCGGGGCAGCTTTCGCGGCTCGCAAGGCCTCATCGCGACGCCGGTGTTCGGCGGCCAGGCCTTGGCGAGCGGTGGAGGCGCGGGCCCGCACGTCGGCCTCCCAAATCGCAAGACGCCTTTCCCGTTGCGCCACAGCAGCTTCGGTGGTGGCACCTTCGGCCCTGCGGCGTTCCTCGGTCAGCCGCAGGCCCTCGCGGGTCGCCTCCTGCCGGGCCAGCTCACGCGCCTGCACCCGCACACGAAGACGCTGCAACTCGTCATTCTGTCGGGCGATCTCTGCGCCGCACGCCTTCGCCTCGCCTGGCGTCGTCGCTGCGGCTTTGCGCTGGCGGGCGCCGTCCAAGGCTGCGACCAGCGTCACTTCATGCACCCGCAGCTCGTCCAGCCACCGCTGCTGCAGCGCCTCGTGGTCGCGCAGCAGCCCGTCCAGCCGGTTCTCCTGCGACGCAAGCGCCGCCACCGCTTGCCGTTGCTTCTCGGCCTGTTGTGCCAGCCTGGCCTGCCGCTTCCGCTCGGCCTGTTGCGCCAGATCGGCTTGCCGCTGCTTCTCGGCCTGCAACACCAGATCGGCTTGCCGTTGCTTTTCGGCCAGTCTGGCCAGCTCAGCCTGCCGCGTCTTCTCCGCCCGCTGCGCGAGATCGGCTTGCCGCTTCGCCTCGGCCTGCTGTGCCAGCTCGGCACGCCGCTGCTTTTCGGCTTGCCGCGCCAGCTCGGCTTGCCGCTTCTTCTCGGCCTGTTGCGCCAATTCGGCCTGCCGCGTCTTCTCGACCAGCTGCGCCAGCTCGGCCTGCCGTTGCTTTTCAGCCTGCTGCGCCGCTTCTGCTTGCCGTTGCTTTTCGGCCTGCTGGGCCAGCGCCGCTTGCAGCTTCGCCTCCTGCTGCAGCCTCGCCCGCTCGCGTTCGGCGGCGGCGACGGCGGGGTCTGCGGCAGGCTTGCGGTCGGTGCCGTCGATGGTCAGCACCACGGCCTGTCCGTCGACCTTGACGTGGTACAGGGCGTCGCGCTGGAAGGTGATGATGATGCGCGCGTGTCGAACGTTGCCGCGCTGGAACGGTAGCGCCTCGACCGACCGCACGACACCGTTGTCGACCGTCTGCGAGCCCAGCGCGCCAACTTCGATCGCGGCCCCGGCCACGTCCATGAACAGGCGAGCGGGCTGGTCCAGACGAAACGAAGTGAAGGCGGGGGCTTGGCGGGTCCGCAGGGTGATGACCGTCGCCTGCGGCGCCTCGATCACCTCGACGGCGAGCAGGGACTGGGTGCGCGGCGGACTGACCGGGGCGGCAAGGGCCAGCGGCGTCAGGATCCACAGCACCGCGATCGCCAGCGCTGGACCCAGCCTCGATCGAAAAGTGCCGTCCGCAAGCATGGTTGCTTCTCCACCGAGCGCCCGTACGACGCGCGGAGACGCAGGTCGTCCGATGCTAGTGCAGACCCCGGTGCTGTCAAAAAAAGGGAAGCGGTGGCGGCCACATCCGGTCTTCGCCGGGGGGCGGGGCTACTTGCGACGCGGGGGCACGGTGGGGGCCGTGGCAGGCGCTTGGACCGCCGCGGGAGCGATCGACAAGCGCACGGGGTCGGTGCGCCCCGGCACCTCGATGACCAGCTCGTCGGGGAACATAGCCTTGACGCGCCCGCCTTCGCTTCCCAGTGCGTCGCCGGTGCGGACCTCGTAGTCCTGACCGTTGGGGTCCACGACCAGTGCGCGGGGCTGGGCCAGACCGGTCAGGACACCGACCAGACGGTAGTCGCCCAGCGGCCGTCGCTGACGAGCAGCGTCGCCCGACGCCTCCTGAGCCTTGAAGAATTCAGGCGCCGCTTCCGCAGGCGGCGGGAAAACTTGCGGCGGCTGGTCGGGCTCGATAGGCACCGGCAGCAAGGGCGCCAGGTCCTGAGTTGGCGTGACGGACCCAGCCTCGGGCCAGCTGGCCGGCGGCTCACGGTCGGCAGGGCGGCCCAGTGGAGCCGCAGGACGTCGTTCCACCTGATCGCCCTGCGGCGCAACGCCGTCGCGCATCCACCACAACGCTGCGCCGACCGCCAGCACCGCAAGGCCGAGCAGGATCGCCCGGGCACGCCACGGCCGATTGCGGCGCACGGCCGCGGGCTTGGGGCGGGGGCGGATCAGGTTGACGCGGATCATCGGTCCGCCTCCGCCATGCCGCGCAGCGCAAGACCGACGGCGACCGCGGCACAGGGGGCCATGCGCCGCAACAGGATGGCATCAAACTTGTTGGGGTCGACCGTCAGCCGCCGGAACGGGTCTAGCAGGTGCACCGTCACCCCCAGACGCTTCTCCAGCGCTTCGGCGAGCCCCAGCTGCGGAGCCGCCCCGCCGCTCAGCCAGACCGCAGTGGGCCGCGGGCTGGTCGGGGGCAGCTGGTCCAGCGTCTGCCGCACCTCTTCCACCAACGCCTCGCTGCCCCGCGCGGAGATGCGTTGGACTTCACGCAGCACGTCTGGAGTCGAAAGGTCCGTGTCGTTGGTCGTCTTCAGGTGCTCCGCTTCGTCCCACGGCACACCGAAGTGCCGGGCCACTTCCTCGGTCACGGCGTTGCCGCCGGTTGCGACGTCGCGTGCGAGCAGAGGCACACCGCGGGACACGACCGCCAGGTGGGTTTGCGCGGCGCCGATGTCCAGCAGCAGCGACACCTCGTCGGCAGCACCTTGACCGCTCGCCTCGAAAGCGTTGCAGACAGCCAGCGTTGCCACGTCCACGACCACCGGCTGCAGCCGTGCCGCGCGGGCGACTGAGGTCCACTCGTCAACGGCGGCCTTGCGGGCGGCAACCAGCAGAACGTCCATGTGGCTCGGGTCGGGCGAGGGGTCGACGATGACGCCGTCCAGATACGCGTCGCTCACGTCGAACGGCACATGCTGCTCGGCCTGAAAGCGCAGCGCAGCCTGGTATTGCGCATCCGACAGCCGCGGCAGCCGCAGTCGCTGGACGAACACCGACGGCCCGGACACCGCAAGCGCGACTTGCCGCGGCTTGATGCCGTTGAGCTGAAAGACGTCCTTCAGCCGCTGGATCAGCAGTGCGGGCTGGCGGATCACGCCGTCGCGCAGGGTGTCCGGGGGCAGCAACAGCGAGTCGAACGCCATCAGCTGCAGACCTTGGGGGGTCTCGCGGACTTGCGCCACCTTGATCGCCGAGGCGCCGATGTCCACACCGACCGCGTTCCTGGTGGCCATGCGGCGAGTCTCCGCGGTTGCTGAAGGGAAGGGAATATCTGGTCAGCAAGGCTAGGCGGAGGCTGGCCGAGCGTCAACCGCTGCGAGGAGTGAAGCACGCGCCACCGGGATTCTCGCCAACGTCTCTGCCCGGGAGTATCCTCGACGGCCTTGCGGGGCCCCGATTCGCCCTGCTCGAGGCCCGTCCATGCCGACCGCCGCCCCCCCCGCCCGCGCCCTTCACCTTGCCTCCCACGACACCGCCGACATCGTCGCCTTGGCCGACAAGTACCTGACGCCCAACTACAAGAACGCGCCGATCGTGTTCGTGCGCGGCGAGGGACCGTGGAACATCGCCGAAGATGGCAAGCGCTACCTCGACTTCTCAGCGGGCGTGGCCGTCAACGCTTTGGGGCACGGTCACCCGGATCTGGTCGCCGCGCTGCAAGCGCAGGTCGCCCTGCTGATTCACCAATCGAACTACTGGCACAACGCCCACGCGGCTCCGCTGGCCCAGAACCTCTGTGACCGCTTCGCGCAGGCCACCGGCGGCGTCAAAGCCCGAGCCTTCTTCTGCAACAGCGGCGCAGAGGGTACCGAGGCCACCGTCAAACTGGCCCGTCGCTACCACGCCAAGACGCTGGGCAAGCCGCGCCCGGGCATCATCACGATGCAGGGGTCGTTTCACGGCCGAACTTACGCCGCCATGACCGCGACCGCGCAGCCCAAGTACCAGGACGGCTTCGAGCCTTTGGTGCCGGGGTTCAAGTACGCGAAGTTCGGAGATCTTGCTTCGATCGAGGCCCTGATCGACGACCAGACCGGCGCCGTCATGCTCGAAGTGGTGCAGGGCGAGGGCGGCGTGTGCGTGCCCCCGGCCGGTTTCTTCCGCGACCTCCGAAAGATGTGCGACGACAGAGGCTTGCTGCTGCTGCTCGACGAGGTGCAGACAGGGCTGGGACGCACCGGCACCTTCTTTGCCTTTGAGCAAGAGGGGATCGTCCCCGACATCCTGTGGCTGGCCAAGGCGTTGGGCGGCGGCGTGCCGGTGGGTGCGATGCTGGCGCGAGAATCCGTCGCACAGGCATTGGTTGCGGGGTGTCACGCCACGACGTTTGGCGCCAACGCGCTGGCGACGCTGGCGGGGCGCGTGACCCTTGCCGTGATGGACCGCGACGGACTGGTCGAGCACTCGCGCGACGTAGGTGCCTTCCTGCTGCAGCGCCTGCACCAGGAGTTCGACGGACGGCCGTACACCGTGGACGTGCGCGGTCGCGGGCTGATGGTCGGCGTGGCGATTCAGGGCGACCCCAAGGCCGTGGTCGAGGCGGCGCGTGCCCGCGGCCTGCTGGTGTCGGTTGCTGGCGCCAACGTGCTGCGCCTGACGCCGCCGCTCATCGTCGATCGCGACCACTGCGACTTCGCCGCGCGGACGCTGCGCGAGGCCGCGGACGCCGCGCTCGCGCCCTGACCCATCGCCGTCGCCGACCCATTGCGGGAATGGAATGCGCCTTCGTCGGGTTGCGGTTGACGCTGGCCCTCTGAGACCCGTAGAGTGCTTGCCCCACGGGTCGCGCTTGCGGCCGTACCGCTTGTACCCTTCGGCATTCCCCCACCGAGACACTTGAGGCTGGCCATGCATATCATCGCTCACGCTCCCCGGATCCTCGCGCTCGTCCTGACCGCTGCGACTGCCGTCGCTTGCGCGAATACCGACAATGGAGGCGGCGGCACGGTCGCCGACACCAATACCACCGATTTTTCGACCACCGACACGACCGCCGGCACCGACTCGACCACCGGCACCGACTCAACGGTCGCGGACACCTCTGGGGCGTCGAAGACCGTTGCCGAACTGCAGGCGATGAAGACCGCGTGCGCCACCCCTCCGGTCGCGTTCGACAACTTCCTCAATGCCGTGATGATCCGCGACGTGATCGTGACCTCGCCGATGCGCCTCACCACCGGTTACGAGGGTGTGTTCGTGCAGGACGACGGCGGCGGCGAGAATTCCGGCATCTACGTGATGATGAAGGGCACCGCGACGGCGCTTGCCGACGTCAAACCGGGCGACGTGCTGACGATCGTCGGCGACGCCAAGGAGTACTACTGCTTCACCGAACTGCAGGCGACCAGCGTCGTGCCGTCCGGCGAGACCAAGGACCCGGTGGCCGTCAAGGTCACCCCCGCCCAGCTGGACGAGAAGGCTTCGATGGATCTGGTCGAGCCCTTTGAGGGCGTGCTGGTCGAGCTCGAGAACGTAGTGGTCTCGAATCCGCTCGCCAATGGCACGGACAGCAAGCCCCACGGCGCGATCCTGGTCGGCGCCGACGAGAACAGCCCAACCGTTCGGATCGCCAGCGGTTTCGGTAAGGTCTACATGACCGAGTACGACAAGACCAGCAAGGTCTACTCCGAGAAGTACCCCAAGGGCACCAAGATCAAGTCCATCAAGGGCGTCATCGAGTACACGTACGGCGCGTTCCAGCTGCTGCCGGTCGAGGAGCCCATCCTCGAGTAACCCCCTGCCGAAGAGGGCGACGACCGTCTGACCGGCTGAGTCGAGATTCACAGGAGAGTCAAGAGCATGGAGAAGTCGAATCTGTTCGCGCTTGGCGCGGTGGTGCTGGTCGCAGGGTTTCTGATCGGTCGTTGGGATGGCAAGTCTCGCGCTCCGGCCGCGGCTGCCGACCCTGCTGCCGCGGTGGCCACCCCGCTGCCGGAGGGTGCACCCGCGCCCGCCCCGACCCCGGAGCCGACCCGCGAGGCCGCCGCACCCTCTGCCGCGCCCAGCCCCTCGCCCGCCGCACCGTCCGCCCCGTCGTTCCTGGACTCCCAGAGCGATGAAGGCGCCGGCAAGGGCGTCGACGTCAGCAAGGTCGGCTTCTCGCCGAAGGACAAGAGCCCGTTCATGGGGACGCCGCAGCCGCTGGTGATCGTCAACGTGTTCAGCGACTTCCAGTGCCCGGTCTGCAAGCGCTCGGCGGATCCGATCAAGCAGCTAGCCGCCGACTTCCCCGGCAAGGTCAAGGTCAACTTCCGCAATAACGCGCTGGCCATGCACGGCCGCTCCAAGCCTGCAGCGCTCGCCGCCAAGGCCGCCGGCAATCAGGGCAAGTTCTGGCAGTTCCACGACAAGATGTTCGCCAATCAGCAGGCGCTCGACGACGGCACCCTGCGCCAGTACGCAAAGGAGCTCGGGCTCGACATGGCGCGATGGGAGAAGGACATTGCCGACCCCGCTCTGGCGGCTCGTCTGGACCAGGAGTCGAAGTGGTCGGAGTCGATGGGCGCGAGCGGCACGCCGGCGTTCTTCGTCAACGGCTCGCGTCAGGTGGGCTGGGGTTCGTATCTGGCGCTGAAGTCGACGGTGCAGCGCGAGATCGAGAAGGGCGAAGAGCTGTTGGCTCAGGGTACGCCGCGCGACAAGGTCCCGGCCGCCCGCATCATGGCTCTGGCCGCCAAGAACCAATTGGGCGAGGGCGAGAGTCCGATCGACGCCGCTACTTGGGTCAAGAACCTGACGGCCGAGTAGGTTTCCCCGCCTGTTGAGCGCCGCAAGCCCGAGCCCGCTTCCCCGCTCGGCTGAGCTACTCCGGTTTCAGCACCACTTCCACGCACTTCTCGCGGTTCAGCACCCGCCGCGCTGCCATCAGCACGTCGTCGGACGTCACGGCCAGCAGCGCGTCCAGGTGGCCGCGGTAGGCCTCGCGACCCAGTCCGTACAGCTCATTGAGGCAGATCGTCGACGCCCGCGACGACCGCCGCTGCAGCCCGATCGCGTGCGCGCCTGCCAGATACCGCCGCGCGCGGTCCAGCTCGTCGGCGGTGACGGGCGACTGCAGCACCTTGTCCAGCTCGGCATACAGGCCGTCCAGCGCCGTCTGCGCCTTGTCGGGCGAGGTGCCGATGTAGAGCGCGAAGTACCCCTGGTCCACACCGTCGGCGTGCATCGCGCTGACCGTGTAGGCCAACGACTGGCGGTCGCGCAGCTCAAGGAACAGCCGTCCGCCTTGGCCACCCAGAATCGTCGAGAGCACGTCCAGCGCATAGCGTTCCGGGCGGAACATCGTCGTACCCAGAAAGCCGATCGCCAGGTGCGCCTGCTGCTTCTCGGCGTGGAGACGGACTCGAACGACCTCGTTCAAAGGCTCGACCGGCTGCGGTGTCGGCGGTGCGAGGGCGGGACGGTTTGCGGGCGTCCGGGCCACGATGGCCGCTGCCAGCTCATCCGCGTCGACGTCGCCTGCGGCCGCCCACACCAACCTGCCGGGGGCCAAGCGACCGCGCGCATCGGCCAGCAGGTCTTCCCGCCGCAGCGCCGTCACCGTCTCGATCGTTCCCAGAATATCCTGTCCATACGGATGGTTGCCGTACAGGGCCGCGCCCATCGCCCGCAACGCCTGTCGCGCCGGCGCGTCTGCTTGGTGGCGGATGTCCTCCAGCTGCACCTTGCGCTGCTGTTCCACCTCGTACTCTGGCAGCGAGGCCTCGAACAGCGTGTCGAACAGCAGGTCCAGCACGGCGTCCCGGTTGGTCGACAGGGTGGTCGCGTGCATCCCGACGCTGTTGCGGCCGGCGAATCCGCCCAAGCCCGCCGCCAACGTCTCGATCTCGTGGGCGATCTCGTCACTCGACCGCCGCTGCGTCCCTCGGGTCAGTAGCTGCGCGATCAGCTGTGACTGGCCGTTGGTGGCCGTCGTCTCGGCCCGCAGGCCGCCCAGGGCCGCCACGCGCAGGCCCATCATCGCCACGCTGCGGTCCTGTTGCACCACCAGCAGGTCGCCGCTGGGCAACACGATCCGCTCGATGTGGTCGACCACGTCGCGCGACCGTCCGGGGCGAGAGGACTCGGGCGTCAGCGTCAGCTGCGTCACTGCCTCGGTCAGCAGCGCACCGATGTCCGTCTGCGGCGCTGCGGTCCCCGGCTGGATGTCGGCCTCTACGCCCGGCATGACCAGCACCTGCACGTGTTCCGGCCGCAGCCAGGCCCGCGCCACCCGCAGCAGGTCCTCGCAGGTCGCCTGCAACACCCGTTGGTCGTAGGTTTTTTCCCAATGCGGGTCGCCCGTCGCCACCCCGAAGTAGCCCAGCGAATGGGCCTGTCCCTGCACCGTCTCGAGCTTGTAGGTCGCGTCGGCCAGCACGTTGTTGCGGGCCTTGTCGAGCTCGAGGCGGGTCACACCGCCCTCCAGCAGTTCGCGGATCTGGACCAGCACCGCATGGCGCGCTGCGTCCAGTCGATCCCGGCTGGTCAGCAGCGTCACCGAGAAAAGTCCAGCACGTTCAGGGGTATAGGCGGAAGCGCCGACGTCGTTGACCAGCTGCTGCTCGCGTTGAACGGTGCGGACGAGTCGCGACGAGTCGCCCTGACCCAGCACGATGGCCAGCAGGTCCAGCGCCGGCACGTCGGGATGCTGCAGTGGCGGCGCGGGCCACGACAGCAGCACACGGCTCTCGGAGAACGCGGTCTCCAGCACCTCCGCACTCGCGGCAACGGCCTCGGCCTCAGCGGGGGGCCGGCTTGGTGCGGACTGGGGCGGCAGGTCGGCAAACACCTCGCGAATCGCCACCAGGACGGCGTCGGGGTCCAAGTCGCCCGCGGCAAC
>JBMOIG010000039.1:0-33850 GCA_049317445.1 Myxococcota bacterium
GGCGAGTCAGCGAGTCGGCGAGACGGAGAGCTCACCCGCGCTCGGGTGGACGTGCCGCACAACCACTTCCAGCCAATCCCCTACCTGCGCGTGGGGGGCGTGAACGGAGACTTCCAGGGCGAGATCGGGCAGAAAGCCCAGCACCTGTCCCTGACCAGTCAGCGGACGCACCACTTGCAGCGTCAGCGGCCGTCCAGAGGCGTGCGCCGCAAGCCACACCAGCTTGAAGTACCGATCGCCGCGCCGCTGCCAGTGTCGCCGTTCCTGCGCGCCGGACTCTGCGGTCGCCACTGCCTCCGCCACCGCCGTTGCCGAGTACGGCAGGGGCTGTCTGCGCAGGTGGGCCAGCAACTGGCGCTGGGCCAGCAGGTCGCCATAGCGGCGCAAGGGCGAGGTGACTTGCGCATAGGCCTCGATCCCCATCATCGCGTGGGGTTCGGGCGAGGTCGTGGTGCGCGCCGGGGCCAGTGCGCGAAACACCGCGAAGACGTCGGCCGGGGTCGTGTACAGCCCGGGAGGCAGCGGGGCGCCTTGGGGCTTGGCCTGAGTGCGGTACGGCAAAGGCAGGCGCGCTTGGGCGGCGATGCGTCCGGCGGCCGCCCCGCACAGCACCATTGCTTCGGTGATCATGCGACGGCCCGGGCTGGTCTGGCTCGCGGGGCGAACCGTGACGCCTTGGTGCGGCGGCGCGCGCAGCTCGACGTCGGGCTTGTAGAGCAGGTAGGCGCCCGCGCCGATGCGTTGCTGCTCAGAGGCAAGGCAGGTCTCCACCAGCAGGCGGACTTGCGCGAGGTCCACGTCGCCGTCGGCAACGCCCGACGCGAGTGAAGCGTCGACGCGGCGGTAGCTCCACGCGTGTGCGGCGACGACAGTGGCTTCGCGTACTTCGCAAGTTCTCGTGCGACCTTGGCTGTCCAGATCGATGGAGAAGACGAGCGCCGGCTTCCGCCTGCCGGTGGCAAGAGACGCTCGGTCACGGGCGACGGAATCCGGAAGCATGCCCATCACATAGCGAGGGTGGTAAAGGGTCGTGCCCCGCAGTTGTGCCGCTCGATCGAGCACCCCGTCCTTCGGCACCCAACTCGCGGGGCTGGCGATGGCGACCCAAAGCCGCACGCCGTCGCTTTGCCGCTCGGCGAACACCGCGTCGTCGACCTCATGCGGGTCGTCGTTGTCGATGGTCGCAAACGGCAAGTCCAAGTGCGGCAGGCCGTCGGGCAAGTCGGGTTGGTCCGGCGCGGCGGCCAGCACCTCGTCTGGCCAGGGTGCCAGCAGCCCGGTGCGCAATAGCTCCAAGTCCTCGTGCCCGTCCCAGGCGCCCACTTCCGTCAGCAGCTCGGCGGCGTCAAGTGCGTGGGGTTGGCGGTGCCGCCCCCTGAGCGTCAGTAGCCGCTCGACCGCCGGGTCCTTGGCGTCGGGACGAACGATCCAGGCCTGCAGCCGACCGATCCACGGCGCCAGACGCTCCTTGGCAACGGGGGCGCCGGTGCGTCGGAGGTCCAGCGACGAAAGCCAAGGCTCTACCTCAACGCGTACGGCCGTGTCCTGCGCCCGTTGGGCTTGCAGCGCGGCGCGCTCTTCGGCGCTGCGGCGATGCAGCTGCCCCAACTGGAGATAGAATGCGTCGTCGTCCAGACCCAGTGCCAAAGCAGTGGTGTCGCGCGCGGCCGAATCGGTTTCGCCCAGAAGCAGTTGGGTGACCTCGCCAAGGCCGGTCGGTCGGTCCTCGACCAGCGTCCATACGGTCTCGATGTCGGCGTGGTCCAGGCGTTGGCGGGCAGCGGCGGCCAGAGCCTCTGCCTCGTCCAAGGTCTCGCAGCGGGCGTTGAGCTGCGCGTGCACGGCGCTGCGGTCCAGCCGCAGCGTTCGCGTACCTACGCCGCCCTGCACCCTCACCTCGACGCGCAGCGGCTGGCCGGGGCGAATCGCCAGGCAGCGGCCGACTTGCAGTCCGGCGTCCTCCGCTTGGACCAGAACGACTTGGGCGGCCGTCACTCGTCACCTGCCAGTGCGCGCAACGCCATGCCAAGCATCGTGAATCTCCGGATGGGCGAGTCGTTGCGGGTGGCGCGGGCCAGAGCGCTGGGTGGTCCGATCAACACGACGAACCGCCGGCCGCGGGTCAGGGCGGTATACAGCAGGTTGCGCTGCAAGAGCAGGTGATGCTGTCCGTGCAGCGGCACGACGACCGCCGGATACTCGCTGCCTTGGGCCTTGTGGACCGTGATGGCATACGCCAACGTCAGTTGATCCAAGGACTTGGCCGGGTAGGGCACGTCGCGGTCGCCAAACCGCACAAGCAGGGTCGGTCCCCCCGCCGGCAGGTCCGGGCCGGGCCCCAGCACGCGCCCGATGTCGCCGTTGAAGACCTCCAGATCGTAGTCGTTGTGGACTTGCAGCACCTTGTCGCCACTGCGGAATCCGCCTTGCAGCTGGGCACCGTGTGGGTTCAAGGCGTCGCGCAACAGCTCGTTCAGCTCGACGGTGCCCAATGCGCCGCGGCGGGTCGGCGTCAGTACCTGCACATCGTCCACCGGATCGAAGCCGTAGCGGTCGGGGAGACGACGCGTGACCACTTCCAGCAGCGTGGCACGGATCTCGTCGGGTTCTTCCCGGGCGATCACGAAGAAGTCCCCGTCCTCGCCCCGCTGGGCTCCGACCGGCAGCTGTCCATGTCGCACGCGGTGGGCATTGGTGACGATGTGGGAGCCCTCGCCTTGCCGATAGATGTGATCCAGCGCCACGAAGGGCACCGCTGCCGACCGCAGCAGATCGTCCAGCACCGCGCCAGGCCCCACCGACGGCAGTTGGTCCGCGTCACCCACCAGCAACACCCGAGCGTCGGGCGGCACGGCGGCGAACAGGGCGGCGGCCAGCGGCACGTCCATCATCGAAACTTCGTCAACGATCACGGCGTCGGCGTCGAGCGGTCGGTCGGCGTCACGCAGGAAGCGCTGCTGCGACGGATCGAACTCCAGCAGGCGGTGCAGGGTCTTGGCTTCGTGTCCGGTCGCGTCGCCCAGCCGCCGCGCCGCCCGCCCCGTCGGAGCCGCCAACGCCACCCGCAGGCCGTCGGGAGCCAACGCCGCGAGAAACCCGCGAATGATCGTGGTCTTTCCCGTGCCCGGCCCGCCCGTCACCACCAGCAGGCGTCGCTGCAGCGCCGCCCGGACGGCCTCGCGTTGCGCCCCTTGCAGCGGGAATCCCAGCGCCGCTTCCGCAAGCGCCACGCGGTGTTCTGGGGCAGGCACGGCATCGGCACCGGCCCGCGTCAGGCGCCCGATGACCCGCCGCGCCAGATCGGCCTCTGCGACCGCAATCTCCGGCAGAGCGACCAGAGGCACCGCTGAGACGACCTCGGGACGGACCAGCAGCCCGGACCGAATCAGCGCGTCGATGGCGGCCGACAGCAGAGCCTCGTCGACCTCCAGGATGGCTGCCGCGCGGGCCGACAGCATCGCTTCCGGCGGTGCCGAGTGGCCGTTGGACGCGAGGTCCTGTAACGCAAACCGGACGCCAGCCTGCAAGCGACGAGGGGCGTCGGCCGGTACGCCCAGCCCCTGCGCGATGCGGTCGGCGGTGCGAAAGCCGATCCCCGTGACTTCACCGGCCAGACGATGCGGGTTCTCGCGGATCTTTCGCACGGTGTCGGCGCCATAGCGTTCCAAAACGCGACTGGCAAGGACGGGCCCAAGTCCCTGATCGTACAGGAAGATCCGCATGGCCTCGGTGTCTGCCTGTGCCACCAGCGCGTCTCGCACCGCTTTGCGTCGGGCGCGCGTCAGGCCGGGAATCGACTCCAGCACTTCGGGTTCCGCACGCACGCGGTCCAGGGCGTGGGGCCCCAGCACGTCGACGATGCGCCGGGCGAGCACCTGACCGATGCCGGGGATGCGCGCGGACTTCAGGTACTGCAGAACGCCTTCCACCGTCACGGGCAGCACCGGACGGGCCGCCTCGACGCGGAACTGCTTGCCGTACTTGGGGTCTTGCTCGACCTTGCCCCAGACTTGGACGCTCTCACCGGCCTCGAGGCCCCACAGCGGCCCCTTGACCGTCCACGTCACGTCCGACTGCTCCGGCCGCAGCACGGCGATGCCGAAGCCCTTGTCGGTGTTCTGGTACACGAACCGCACCAGCACACCTCGCAGCGTCCACTGGCCCTCGGCTGTTTCGGTAGGTTCCGTCACCCCGGGCAGTTGCGAGCGAGGCAAATCGGTCGGTCCTGCGAAGGTCTGGGGGGCTTCTGTGGAAAGGCCGTCCGGCGGCGCTTGCCAGCCGCTCTCCAACACACCGTCGAACTGCAAGAGGCTGGCCACACCGCCGCGACTGGCTGCGGGTGTGGCGCGAGCGGACGAGCCGACGCGCGGACGACTCACTCGATTTCCGCCGAAGGCAGGGCGGGCCACCGCACGTCGACTTCGGTGCGTTGGCCGGCGCGCAGGACCAGCACGGGGCAGGCCCCGGTGCCGCAGCCTTGCAGCAGGCGATCGACCTGATGAATGGCCGACACGGGCTTGCCCGCCACCATCAGCACCACGTCGCCTGCCTCCAGCGGGGCCATCGCTTGGCGAATCAGCACGCCGCGGCTCGCCGACGCCGCACGGACCTCGGCAACCGACAGGCCAGGAGCAAAGCGGTCCCACAGCGACATCGACGCCGCCTCCCGAACGACTTCCGGGTCGTCGCGGTGGCTCTGTTCCCAGCTGGGCAAGTCGACCGAGCTCCAGCCGGTCATCGCCGGAACGCTGTCGACCATGCCGTCGCCGCGGCTGCGCCGTTGGCCACTCTTCAGCAGGTCGCCCGAGGATGCGATCAGCCGCGCAAGCGCAAGCTTGACCAACCGCGTGACGCCGGGGCGGGGATCGCCACCGGGCTCCCCGGCGGTCGGATCGTCGTCGTCTTCGATCACCACGATCGCCAACTGACGGCCGCGCAACGGGTCGGCCAGCTTCACTTCCACGCGGACGCGCGAGTCGAACCCGCGTTGTCGCCACGTGTTGGGCTTCTTGGGGTCCTGAATGCGCGTGTCGACGATGTCGCGGACGTTGGTGGCGCGGTTTTCAGTGATCAGGAACTGCACCGCGATCCAGGTGCGAAAGTCGATCGGAATGTCGCCTGCACGCACGAGCAGGTCGGTGTCGGCCGCGGCATTGACGACCTCAAGCGGCGGCTTGTTCAGCGCCATGTCGTACAGGCCGACGATCGGCAAGTCCGTATGCTGCAACAGGTAGTTGGCCGCCAGGTTGCTGACGGCGGCAACCTCGAGGGCGTTCGCCTCGGGCAGCGCGAGGCCAACCGGAACCAGCACCAGACCCGTCGGCCGTACTTCGCGGTCCAGAGGCGCTTCCTCCAGAACCTGCGGACCGCCGCCGCCGCACGCCGTCAACGCAACCAGACAGGTCGTGGCGAGTCCCAGACAAACGGTATGGGGGCGTGCAAGCGCGCGAACGAAAGGCCAGTTGGACATGCCGCACCCCGTACCCGCCACTTCGTGCAGGTGAGGCAGCAGGATCGCACAGGAACGCATCGACTGCCAACCGAAGCCGACCCGAGCCGCGAGCGCTGCGCGGCGGGCCGGGTTGACGGTTGCCGACGCGCCACGCATCCTCTCGCCCAGAGGTGGTGGCGATGATCCGCAGGGCTTTTTTGCTGGGTTCGATCGCGGTGTTGGCAGGGTCGTGCGCTCAAGCCGCCGACGTGGACACACCCGAGAATTATCCCTGTCTGTGCGAGCCCAACGGCTGTCCGGCCGACCGCTGCAATCTGGACCTCGAGGTCGCGGCGGGGACGTGTACCGGACAGCTGACTCAAGTTGAGGTCCTGCTGGGCGACCAGCTCGAGTGGGGCACATGGAAGATCGGGGAGCGCCGCAGCTCGTGCGCGACCTGGCCCGCTGGGACGACGATTCGGCTGCAAGCCCGCTCCGACACCGACTGGCTATGGGTCGAGGACGTCGCGTGTCCGGCACCCAGCTTGGGCGCGACGATCGGCGTGAGTGTTGCCCGCAAGCTGCAGTGCGCCGAGGTCCTGCCGGCTGGTGATGCGACGACGACCACTGATGCGGACTCGGCGCCGTGACAGGGCTGCACGACAGGGACGCTCCCCACTACCTGACCACGGCGGAGGTCGACCCCGATCGCCTGACGCCCGTCATGCGACAAGTGGTCGATGCCAAGCGTCGTCATCCCGATGCGCTGGTCCTGTTTCGGCTGGGCGATTTCTACGAAATGTTCTTTGAGGATGCCCTCGAAGGCACGCGGTTGCTCGACCTTGCCCTGACCTCGCGCAACAAGAACGACCCGCGACCCATCCCGATGTGCGGCTTTCCCCACCACGCCCTGCCGGGGCATGTGCAGAAGGCGCTGGAAGCCGGACGGCGGGTTGCCGTGTGCGAGCAACTGGAGGACGCGGCGCTGGCCAAAGGTCTGGTGCAACGCGGCGTGACGCGGGTCATCACGCCGGGCGTCGTGCTCGAGACTGAAGCGCTGGACACGCGGTTGCCCAATCGCGTGCTGGCGTTGGCGCCGGGCAAGCGGGGCGGTCTGGGGCTGGCCGTCGCGGACGTGACCACGGGCGAGCTGCATGTGGCCGAGATTGCTCATCCCGCTGCGCTTGCCGTGCTGCTGGTGCGTCTGGAGCCTCGCGAGATCGTGCTGCCGAATCGGGCCTTGCCTTGGCTGGACCCCATCGCGGCGGCGCGCGGCATCGTGCGGACCGAGCGCGAGGTGCCGGCCGACGTGGGGCGCGACCCGACCGCGTCGGACGCCGCGGTGGGGCTGCTGCAGGCGTATCTGGCGGAGGTGCGACCCGGCAGTCTGGGACTGCTGGAGCCGCCACGGCCGCTTGGCATCTCGGCGCATCTGGAGTTGTCGCGCGAGGCGGTGCAACACCTGGAGATCCTGACGACTTCCCGCACAGGTCGGCGCAAGGGCTCACTGCTGGACGCGGTGGACCGCACGGTGACGGCGGCGGGGGGAAGGCTGCTGCGGGCGTTGTTGTTGGCGCCGCTGGCCGATCGCCGGGCGCTGGAGTTGCGTCACGCTGCCGTCGATGCCCTGCGCCACGACCGCCCGATGCGCGAGGCGCTTCAAGCGGCCCTGCGGCATCAATGCGATCTGGCCCGGGTGGCAACGCGGGCAGCGGCGTGTATGGCGGTTCCGCGGGAACTGGCCGCACTTCGCGAGACGCTGGCCACGTTGCCCGCGATTCGCCAGCATCTGGACGGACTGACCGAAGCGGTGGCGTTGGCAGGACTTCACGCGGACTTGGACGGGACGGCCGCGCTGTTGCAGCACCTGCTGCAGACGCTGGCCGACACGCCGCGGACGACGGTGGCGGACGGCGGTGTGATCCGGCCCGGGTTCGATGCCGCGCTGGACGAGCTGGTCGAGCTGACGACCGACAGCCACGCTTGGCTGGCCCGCTTCGAGGCAGACGAGCGCGAACAGACCGGAATCACTGGTCTTCGTGTGACGTATAACCGCGTGTCGGGCTATGGCATCGAGATTGCGCGCAGTCGCTCGGACCAAGCCCCCGCGCACTATCACCGCAAGCAAACCCTGAAGAACGCAGAGCGCTACACCACCGAAGCGTTGGTGGCCTTTGAGCGCAAGTTGCTCAGCGCCGAGTCGGACCGCATTTCGCGTGAGGGCGAGCTGTACCGCGCGGTGTGCAGCCGGGTGGCGCAGGATGTGAGCCCGTTGCGGCGGGTGGCCGCGGCGTTGGCAGAACTGGACGTGCACCTGGGCTTTGCAGAGCTCGCCGCGACGCAGGGTTACGTGCGGCCGCGCTGGGTCGACGAGCCCGCGCTCATCCTGCGGGGCAGCCGGCATCCGGTGGTTGAGCAGATGCTCCCGCCCGGCAGTTTCGTGCCGAACGACCTTGCGTTGCAGGGCAATCCGGCGGCGGAGCTGGGGGCGTCGGACCTTGAGGTGGCGCCGGCGCAGATTCTGCTCGTCACCGGCCCCAACATGGCGGGCAAGTCGACGTTGATGCGGCAGGCGGCGCTGGCGGTGCTGTTGGCGCAGGCGGGCGGATTCGTGCCGGCCGATGACGCGGTGCTGGGCGTGCATGACGCAGTCTTGACGCGGATCGGCGCGGCCGACGACATCGCAGAGGGTGCGTCAACCTTCATGGTCGAGATGCGCGAGACAGCCTGGCTGTTGGAGCACGCCACGCCACGGACGCTGGTGCTGCTGGACGAGATCGGCCGCGGTACGTCGACCTACGACGGCCTGTCCATCGCTTGGGCGGTCATCGAGGCGCTGCACGACCATGCGCGCTGCCTGTGCCTGTTCGCCACGCACTATCACGAGCTGACGGCGCTTTCCGAGAAGCTGCCCCGCCTTCGCAACGCCCACGTCGCCGTGCGTGAGTGGGGGCAGGACATCGTGTTCGTGCACCGTCTGGCCCCGGGTCCCACCAACCGGTCGCACGGCATCGCAGTTGCGCGCTTGGCGGGCCTGCCGGCCGAGGTCATCGAGCGCGCCCGACGCATCCTTGCGCAGCTGGAAAAGAGCGCCCAGGCCGTCCAGCAGCAGGAAGAAGCGGTCGACCGGCCGCGGGTGACGAGACAGCTGTCCTTCTTCGATCTGCCGCCGATCGAGCCTGCGCCCGCCCCGCCCGTTGATCCAGGACTGCTGGCCCTTGCCCGCGACCTGTGTCGGCTGGACCCCGACGACCTGACGCCGCGTCAGGCATTGGTCGTAGTCGCAGAACTGGCTGCGAGGGCACGGCAATTGCCGAACGACGTGCGTCGCGCCGCCGATGACGCGCCCTGACCGGGACGTCTGTCGGCCGGGTTTGCGATCTCCTTGATGTGGAAGCGGATTCTGTTCGCTGCCGCGATGGGCGCTGCCCCCAAGTGGATCTGCGGCGGACTGTCAAGAAAATTGCACAACTGACTGGTTTGGAAGAAAATTTTGATCTCCGCGGGGGGCGGCGCAGGATGCGTCCTGCCATGACGACAACCCCCACGACCCCCCTAGCCCAAGCAGTCGAGCGGTTCCTGCGACATCTGCGCCTTGAGCGCAACATGTCCAGCAACACCCTGGTCGCGTACGGACGGGACCTGCAGCGACTTGTCCGATACATGGACGAGCAGCTGGGCGTCGACGACCCCGCAGACCTTGACCGGGATGCGCTGCTCGAATACCTGTACGACCTCCGCACCGGAGGGCTGCAGGCCCGCAGCGTGGCGCGGCACATGTCGACGCTGCGAACGTTCTGTCACTATCTGGTCGACCGCGGCGTGCTCGAGGACAACCCTGCGTTGCTGCTCGAGATGCCCAAGCTGGACCATGACCTGCCCGACGTGCTGACGCCGGCGGAGGTCGAGCGGCTGCTCGAAGCGCCCGGCATGGCGACGGACCGCGCGGTGCGCGACACGGCGATGCTCGAGCTGCTGTACGCCACCGGCCTGCGCGTCAGTGAGCTTGTGCACTTGCGCCTGATCGACATCGACTTCGACCGAGGTGTCGTGCGGTGCATGGGCAAGGGGCGCAAGGAGCGTCTGGTGCCCATCGGCGACGCCGCCCGCGAGCGGTTGCTGACCTATCTGGAAAAGGCCCGCCCCCAGATGGCCCGCGGCCCCGCCCAGCGCGCCCGACGCCTGCCGACGTGCCCATCGCTGTTCATTACCGCACAGTGCAAGCCCATGACGCGACAGGGATTTTGGAAGCTGGTGAAGCGGTATGCCGCAGTCGCCTGCATCGACAAGCCAATCTCGCCGCACAAGCTGCGCCACTCGTTTGCGACTCATCTGCTGGCCGGTGGTGCCGACCTGCGCTCCGTGCAGGCGCTGCTGGGACACGCGGACATCGGCACGACGCAGATCTACACGCAGGTGCACCGCGACCGGCTGCGCGAGATCTACGACAGCTACCACCCCCGCGCCTAATCCTCGGATTCCTTGGGGATGGTCATTCCGGGGCCGAGCGGCGTCCAGCTGGCCAGCCAGCGCCACGGCCGATCCAGATGCGCCATCAGTCCCGCCGCTTCCAGCCACTGGCCGTGAGGTCGGGCCGTCCAGCGCACGCGCGCGCCCGCGTAGGTCCGCAGGCCGGCCGCCACCCACCGCTGCGGCCCACGTCCCGGAGCTTGGGCCGTCGCCATCCGCAGCAGCGCCGGGTCCACCGCCTCCGGGTCCCAGGTCGCCACGCTCCTTGCGGCAGCCGCACCAGCCGCCAGTCCCTGCCACTCGCGCAGTCGGTCCACCACCCGCTCCGGGTCCGGCCGCACAGCACGAAGCCACAGCGCCAAGTCGGCCAGGTGACGCATGTCCGCGTAAATGTATTCTAAAAGGTGAATGAGCAGGAAGGCTGTGTGGTCGATCGGGTCGGGCTCCAGCCAGCCGTTCGGCCCGCGCACGGCTCTTGCATTCAGCCCCGCCATCGCGGTGTCTGCGGCCATGGGGGCGAAGCGGAACGGACACAGCGGGCGTTCGTGGACCTCGACGGCTCCCGCCCCGCGCTCTGCCGACCACATCGCGATGTGTCCCGACCTTGAGCGCCAAGTCCGCCGCAGTCCAAGGACCTCGAGCGCTTGCCGAACGCGAATGCGTTGCCCGGGCCGCACCAGCAGGTCCACGTCGACCATAGGGCGCATTACGCCGGCCGGATAGGCGCGACCCTCGATCGCGCGTCCTTTCAGGACCATGCAAGCCGGGTCGGCCCCTTCCAGCAGGGTGGGGGCCAAGCGGAACAGCATCTGGTCGCACTCAAGCGTGCGCTGGACGGCCTCGCGTTCACCCTGATCCAGCAGCTGCCGTGCCAGCGGGTCGACGGCCAGGCCCAGCGACCGGATGTGCCCCAGTACCCAAGGCGCGGTACGTCTGCTCACCGCGCGACGGGCCAGTGCCTGCCAGCGCGGGGCGTCCAGACCTTGCACCATTGCGCGGAGTTCCTGGACTTCGTCGCCGTGAAGCACCGGGCGACCGAGCAGCTGAGCGCAGCGCCATGTGGAGTCGTCGAGCTCGGGAAGCCACGGCCGGCGCGCAGGAAGTCGTGTCGCGGCGTCGTGGTCCTGCGTCACCACGCGTACATCCGGATCACGACCACCACCACCGTCAGGGTCAGGCAGAGGCCGTACAGCACGAGCACCGCCTTGCGTTGCGACATGCCGGCGTCGAGCAGGCGGTGATGGATGTGCTTGCGGTCCGAGTGGAAGGGGGACTGGCCGCTCAGCGTGCGGCGCGTGAAGGCCAGCACGGTGTCGGCAATCGGCAAACCCAGCGCGAGGACCGGCAGCGCCAGCGCAAGGGCCGTTGACCGCTTCCCGGCGCTCCATAGCGCGGCAGCGGCGAACACGTAGCCGATGGTCATGCTGCCAGAGTCGCCCATGAAGATGAGGGCGGGCGCGAAGTTGTAGAACAGAAAGCCGAGCACGCTGCCTGCCAGTGCGGCGGCGAACAGGCCCAGCATCATGTTGCCGTCGAGCAGCGAGATGATGAAGAGCGACAGCGCAGCGAAGAACGCGACTCCGGCGGCAAGGCCGTCCAGACCGTCGATCAGGTTCATCGCGTTGATGATGCCGGCCACCCACAGCATCGTCAGCGGCAGCGACCACATGCCAAATGCAATCACGTCGCCGCCCAGCGTCACCGTCTCAAACCGCAGCCCGGCCCACCACAGCAGGCCGCCGACCGCAGTCTGCACGACCAGCTTGCCCCCGGCGCCCACGCCGCGCACGTCGTCGTAGACGCCGAGCAGCAGGATGGCGACCGCGCCCGCCAGAAACGCCGTCATGCGGGCTTCGTTGGCCTTCAGGTCCGCGGCGAACGCGTTGCCGACAAACAACAGGCCCAACAGGGGGGCGAGGAAGCCGGCGGCGATGGCGAGACCGCCCGTGCGCGCGATCAGTCCCGTGTGAATCTTGCGGCGGCCGTCGGGAGCGTCGTACAGGTGCAACCGTCGGCCAATCTGCAGCGCAATCGGAGTCGCCAGTGCGGCGATTCCCAAGGCCATCAGAAAGGCGACGAGATAAGTGCGCAAGCGACATCTCCACCGGCGAAAAGGCAGCCGCCGACGGCGCGTGGTCCAACGGTGTGGTCTGCGGCAACGAGGGGCGTCTCTACCCCCGTTGCCTGTCTTCCAATGCTAGCCGACGCGGGGCGCCGCTGCCAATGTCTGCCAGCGCCGCCCGAACAACAACCGCACTGCGGCAAAGTCCGCTGCATCCGCCGACAGTAACACCCAAGTCCCCTCTCGCCCACCGACCGGGTAGCGCAACTCTTCACCAAGGTTGGGCTGACTGCGGTCGTCGAAGCGCCAGCCGGTGGCGCGCTGCAGCGTTTCGGTCGCTTGGAACCGGACGAAATCGCCCGCGCGCTCAAGCGTGTCGTCGGGTCCCCAGACTACGCCGGGGGCCAACAGCAGCCGCCCCCGCCCCTGGGGTGTCGCCGCCTCAGACAGCAGGGCATCGACCACCAGCAGGCGACCTCGGGGGTGATGGGCCACGAGTCTGAGATGGTGCAGGTCTGCGTCGGGCCAGGTGTGGACGGCCGTCAGCCAATCCCAGCCGTCCTCGCGCCCGGATTGCACGCTGTGGACCTTGCCGCGCGCGCCCACGCGAAAGGTTGCCCACAGCTCGATCGACGGCGTTCCGGGGACCTCGACCGTCGAGTGGCTGGCAGCGCTGCGGTTCAGTGCCCGGTTCGGGTCGCCATCGTAGCCTGCTAGGCCTGCATCACTGAGGAATCTGCGGTCGGCGCACGACCACTCGACCGACAGGTGGTCCGCATGGGCATGGCCGGGCTGCGGGTCCCAAGCCGGCGGCGCGGTATGCACGACGGCAAAGTGACCGCCATGACGGGACACCCAAGCACTCTGCAGCGGACTTGGCGTCAGGGGCGTCGTCCGTCGCAGGGCGGTGCGGGTCAGGCGCAGGGAAGAGAGCACGCCGGGGTCGCTGTCACCAAAGGCCGGCAGCTGGCCGTCCGGGTGTCGCATCGCTGCCAACCAAGCAGTTGCGCGATTCGCCCGTGTCCGGATCCGGCCAAGTGGGCCGTCGGCCGTCGTCGACAGCAGCGCTTGCAGCACCAGCACGTCTTCCAGCAGTTGGGCGTGGTACATCGGCGACGCCTCAACGTGGCCGCCATCTCCCGGGAATTGCGTCTCGACCTCGTCCGCCGCGGCTTCGCTGGCCGCCCGGCCCGATCCCCAAACCGCCTCGCCTGCCGCAAGTGCAATCCGGTCTACCAGCAAGTGGTTGCCACCCAAGTGCCGCTCGATCAGCAGGTCCAGATCGGTGACGGCGGCGGCCGCGGTTTCCAACAGCCTCTGTCGCAGCGCGCTATGGGTCCCCTCGAGCCGGTCACGGCCGTGATGCTCCAGCGCCGTCAGTCTGGCCGCCGCTTGCAGGCACGCGAGCGCGCGTCGTGCGCGCGGGTAGGGTTCCCACGCCTTGGGCAGCGTGAGGGAGGCCCGCGTCCAACCGTCCAGGCCTGCCTCCAGCAGCGCAAGCGCCCGCGCCGCCCGCCAGCCGTCAGCTTCGGCGGAGAGGGCGGCAGCCACCAGCGTATCGGCCCACTGCATGTAGTGCGCCTCATAGACCTCGAGCGGCCGCGCGTCGGGCAGCCGCCAGTCGCTGGGCGGGAACGCTTCGATCGCCTTGCCAACAACCACAAAGCGACCCTCGAGGAGGTCGCCGGCGTCGGGCGCGGGAGCGGCGGCCAAAGCCGCTCCCAGAGCCAGCAGTGGCTCGCGGCGAGCGTGACCAGCCAGGTCGCGCCCGCGCTGGCGCCACCAAGCGACCAGACCGGGAAGTAGCGGCCCCCACAGTCGCTGGCGCACCACGTTGACGGCGCGAAAGGCGTGGGTGCCCAACGGCAGAGGTTCCAGCGTCCGCCACCACAAGGCTGCGATCTGCTTGGGCTTGCTCATGACGCTCGCCCCGTGACCCGCGTCAGGACGTCCAGATACCGTCCGGCCAGTCGGGCGCGGTCGTTGTGCGCTTCGACGTAGCTGCGGGCGCAGCGACCATGGCGCGCCGCTGCGGTCTCATCGGCAAGCAGCGCATCGATGCCCGCTTGCAGTCCGGGGCCATCACCCGCTCCGCTGACGGGACCGCAGTCGGCGGTGCGGGCGATGCCGGTGACCTCGCCATCCGCACTCAGCAGCACCGGGCGCCCCGACGCCATCGACTCGTAGATCTTGCTGGGCACCGTGTGCTCGTCCCGCCGCGGTCGCAGGATGACCAGCGTCGCCCAAGCACAACGATACAGTCCGGGGACCAGACGGCGGTCGATAGGTCCCGCCACGGTGACGTTCAGCAGGCCCTCAGCCGCCACGCGCTCGAGCAGATGGGCGCGCAGCGAGCCATCACCGATCAGCGCAAAGTGCACCGGGTCGTCACCGCGCGCCTGCCGCTCGCGGGCCAGATCGAGCACAAGGTCCAGTCCTTGCGGCGGGTTGAAGACGCCGGCATACACAACGGTCTGGCGGTGCTCAGGCACGCCGGCCGCCCGCAGCCACTCACGCGCTTCATCGGCGTTCGCGTCAGCTTCACGGTCGAAGCGGGCCAAGTCCACCCCGTTCGGGATCACCTCAACCGTTCCCTCGCGCGCGCCCAGCTCCAGCAGTCGCACGCGCTTGCCTTGGCTGACGGTCGTGACGGCGGCAGAGCCTTCGAGCACCACGCGGTTCATCGCCTCCAAGGCCTGCACCGCCGGACCGGCCCGGACCCGGCCCGCGGCTACCACCGCTTCTGGCCAGATATCGCGGACATCCAGAACGTGGGGAGCGTTGAAGCGCTTGGCCAGCAAGTAGGACGTGTACCCGACGGTCGGGGGCGGCGTCGTGCCGATGACGACGTCGGGCCGCAGGTCGCGCAGTGCGCCCTGCACCAGCGCGCTGCCGGCAAAAGTCGCGTACAGCATCGCTTTTCTCAGCGGAGTATGGCCACCCAGCGCCAGCACCGGGGTGCGGATCACGCGGATGCCGTCGAGGAACTCCTGTTGCGACGCCTGCTGTCGCACGCCCGGCTGGATGCGGCCTTGCGGGAAGTTGGGGAAGGTGGTCAGTACCGTCACGTCATGGCCGGCCGCCAAAAAGTAGTGGCCGAAGTCGCCAAACCGCGCAGCCGGAGCGCCCATCTCGGGGTGATAGAACTGGGAGACGACAAGGATCTTCATGCACGGCCGTCGGTTGCAGGGGGGGGAGGACAGAGCGTAGGCGACGCGCTGCAGCTATTGGATGCGGCGCAGGTGACCGCGGCGAGGGGGCGAGGGCTCTGGACCCGTGTCTGGCGTATGCTTCGGCAGAAGCTCGGATGGCACAGGGGGAGCTGAATCCGGGGCCGCGTCGGCATCGGTTCGCACGACGCGCAGCTGCGGTCGAGAGGCTGCGGCGGCGGGCCCTGGCAGGGGCGCTACAGCAACGGCGGAGTCTTCTTCGGCTTTGGCGACACCCTGCGCCAGAATCAGGCGCATCTCTTCGGGCAGGTCGTCTTCCCAAATGCGCCCTTCCGTACGCGCCTCGTCCGTGATGGCGAAGACCGCCTTCCACGGCACGCGGCACGGGAACGGCTGGCCGGCGAACGACAGCGACGCGAACACGGCATCGTCGTCAAACGCGAAGTCGTGCAGGCCGTATCGGTACGAGTAGTTCAGGATCAGCCACTCCTGCTCGGCGAAGCGCTGGGGAACTTGAACGCCGGGACAGCGAGGGTCCAAGTGCAGCGAGGCCACTCCGGCGCCCAACTGCAGAGCGAAGTACTCGCGCTTCTCTTGTGCGGGCATCGGGCTCAAGGCTCGCCCTCCTGGTCCTGTTCCCACTCGAACCGATAGAAGAACCGTTCACGCCCCAAGCGACGGAACCCGAGACTTCGATACAGCAGTCCGGCTGGGGCGTTGCCGTGGTAGGCCTCGAGATCAATGCCTTTGAGCCCTTCGCCGCGGGCGACCTGCAGCAAGTGCTCGACCATCGCGCGACCGAGGCCGCCATGGCGGGCGGTGCGGTCGACGAACAACTCTTCGATCCACAGCGACCAGCCTTGGAACTTCACGCTGGGCACGTGCGTCGCGACCAGCACACCGACAGCCTCGCCTTGCGGCGCCTGGCGGGCGACCAGCACCAGAGACCGGGGCCCCTCCAACAGCGCGTCGTACACCGCGCCCAGTGCGTCCTCGTCGTGGTCCATCCGCAGGTCGACCAGGTCCTGAACGAACAAGGCCACGACCGCTGCGCGGTCCAGTGGCACTGCGGGTTCGACGACGACGGATGCGGGGGCGGCTGCCATGGTCGGCTCCCAGAAGAGTCAGCCGCCGCGCACGTGCGCAGTCAGCCTTGCGTGGAGTCGCACAAGGATACGCCGACCTTTCACAGACGTCACGGCCATGCTAGCGTGTCTGAACCCCACTGAGGTCGCCTCATGCATCATGCTCTCGCGTTCCGCCGTCTGCGAAACTCCGGTTTGCTCATCGGGTTGGCCGTCGTCACGTTGGCCTGCAGCGCCGCGAAGGCGGCCGATCCGCAGGCCGCTGATCTGCCGACCGCAGAGCCCACCGCAACGGAGCCTGCCAAGCCTGCGCCGCCCAAGGAAACCGCCCCGCCGGCGGCTGAGCGCCCGGCTCCTCCGCCAGCAGATGAAGACACGCGGCCTGAGCCCGACGACAAGCGCCCAGAGCCGCCGCCGGCAGTTCCTCCCAAGGCCGTCGAACCCAGTCTCGCCACCGCCATCGGCGTGGTCAGTGAGTTTCCGGCGGGCACGCCGGACGGAGTGCTGCGCGAGGCGTTTCGCTGCGCCCTCGAGGCGTCCGGTGATGCCGAAGGCTTCGCCTGCTATGCGCGCATCAACGTCGAGGCGAACCGCAGCAACGACATCGCACTGATGCACCTCAAGACTTATCAGTGGCGCTATTTCCGCCAGCGGGCACCGAGCTACCTGGTCGGGACCAAGCCGTTTTCGGTTCGCATCACCCGCCGCGACGCGCCGACCATCGAGTCCGGCATGAAGTCGGTGAAGATGTTCCTCAAGAGCAGTGAACGCGAGAACCCTGCGCCGATCTCGTTGCGTCTCGAGGACGGCGAGTGGCGTATCTACGCGAACTCGCTGTGATCTCTTGATGTCCGTGTGGTTCTAGCCGTAGTCGGCCGTCTCGCGCCCCAGCAGCTTCTCGACCTTGCCGATCAGTTCGTCGCTCAGCGCGACGCGCAAGGTCGAGCCTGCGGCGACGATGACCTCTCCCCGTCCGGGCAAACGCAGGGTCACCGTCACGCGCGCGGTACCGGGGTGCGCCGATAGCAGTGCCGTCAGCTCCCTGAGCTTGCCGTGCTCGCACTGGTCCTCGCGCAGGAAGATCCGCATCCGTTCCAGCTTGCTGCGCATCGCGTCGTCCAGAGAGACGGCTTCCTCCAGCGCCAGTCGAACCTTGCCTTCCTCGCGGGTGTCCGCGTCCACGCTCAGCTTCATCAGCAGTGGCGCCGACCCCTGCAGCAGCTGCTCCGCCTGTTCCAGCGCCTTGGCGAACACCACGACCTCAGCCTGACCGCTCAGGTCCTCGACGGTCACAAACCCCATGCGCGTGCCCTTCTGCGTCATCTGTTCGCGGTGCGCGACAACGACGACGGCGGCGTAGTGCTGCAGCCGCCGCGGACCGCGAGCGCCCATGGTGGCGGTTTGCAGGATGTCCGGGTCCTTCAGGGATGCCAGTGTCTTGCAGCTGAGGCGGTGCAGGTCGCGTGCGTAGCGGTCCAGCGGGTGGCCGGACACATAGAAGCCCAAGATTTCCTTCTCGAATGCCAGCATTTGGCGCATCGGCCAGGTCTCGGTGGGGGTGGCGTAGGAGTCGGCGGGCTTGGCTCCCTTGGCCTCCAGCATGCCGAACAGGGAGGTCTGCGCCGACTCGCGCTCGCGGACCTCCTCCTGCGCCCTCTCTACCGCGCGGCCGATGTTGGCCCACAGCATGTCCCGCGACTGGCCGAAGCTGTCCATCGCTCCGCACTTCACCAAGGCCTCGATCGTGCGCTTGTTGACCTTGCGGGCATCGACGCGGCGACAGAAGTCGAAGATGGACGAGAACTTGCCGGCTTGGTCACGCGCGCCCAGCAGCGCCTCGATCGCCGACTCGCCCAAGCCCTTGATCGCGCCCAGACCGAAGCGAATGCCGGCGGGCGTGACCGAGAACGACAGCGCGCTCTCGTTGATGTCCGGCGGCAGGACGGAGATGCCTGCGCCGCGCGCTTGCTGGATGTACTGCACGACCTTGTCGGTGTCGCCCTGATCCGACGTCAGCAGCGCCGCGAAGAACTCCTTGGGATACAGGCCTTTGAGATAGGCCGTCTGGTACGTGACCAGACCGTAAGCGGCAGCGTGCGACTTGTTGAAGCCGTACTCCGCGAACGACCGCATCAGCTCGAAGATGTCGTCGGCGGTCCTCGTTTCGACCCCGCGCTCCACGGCGCCGGCGACGAACTTCTCGCCCCACTTGGCCATCTCGTCGGCCTTCTTCTTGCCCATCGCGCGGCGCAGGTTGTCGGCGTCGGACAGGGAGAAGCCGGCCAGAATCTGGGCGACCTGCATCACCTGTTCCTGATAGACGATGACGCCGTAGGTCTCTTCCAGCACTTCGGCCAGCAGCGGGTGCGGGTACTCGACTGGCTCACGCTTGTGTTTTCGCTCGATGTAGCGCGTGTGCATGCCCATGCCCAGCGGCCCCGGACGGTACAGCGCACCCGCAGCGACAATGTCTTCGAACTCAGAGGGCTGCAGGCCTTTGACCATGCCCGTGAAGCCCGACGACTCCATCTGGAACACGCCCGCCGTGTCGCCCCTGCTCATCACCTCATAGGCCTTGGGGTTGTCCAAGGCGATTTTGTCGATGTCGAACGGCGCTTCTTCCGGTGCCTGCGACTGGCGCACCAGGTTCACGGCGTGTTGGATCATCGTCAGGTTCTTCAACCCCAGGAAGTCGAACTTGACCAGTCCCGCTTTCTCGACGTCGTCCTTATCGAATTGCGTCACATTCTCGCCGGCTTGACCCTTGCCGACCGGCACCTGCTCCCACAGCGGTCCACGCGCAATCACGACGCCTGCCGCGTGCATGCCCACGTTGCGCACCGCCCCTTCCAGCAGCGACGCGGTCTTGATCAGTCTGCCGATGACCGGGTCGTTGTCGGCGCGCTCCTTCAGTCGGGGCTCCTGAACCAGCGCTTCGTCCAGACTCTTGGCCGTGTCGGGCACCAACTTCGCGACTTCGTTGACGTCCGACAGCGGCACGCCCAGCACTCTGCCCACGTCGCGGATGGCGCCCTTGGCCTTGAGCGTGCCGAACGTGGCGATCTGGCCGACACGGTCCTCGCCATAGCGCTGGGCCACGTACTTGATGACCTCGCCGCGCCGGTCGACGCAGAAGTCGATGTCGAAGTCGGGTAGCGACTTGCGGCCAGGGTTCAGGAAGCGCTCGAACAGCAGCTTGTACGGCAAGGGGTCGAGGTTGGTGATCCGCATCGACCAGGCGACCAGCGAGCCGGCGCCCGAGCCGCGCCCGGGGCCTACGGGGATGCCATGTTCCTTCGCCCAGTTGATGAAGTCCTGAACGATCAAGAAGTAGCCGGGGAAGTCCATATCGGTGATGACGCCGATCTCCCGCTCCAGCCGCGCCTCATACACCGCACGATCGTAGACGAAGCCGATCGCGTCGAGCTCTGCCAGCCGCACCGCCAGACCGTTGCGGGCCAGCGCGGCGAAGTAGGTCGTCTCGTCGGTGCCGTCAGGGACCGGAAAGCGAGGCAGCACCGGGTCGCCCAACTCCAGGTTCACGTTGCAGCGCTGGGCGATCTCGGTGGTGGCGTCGCAAAGGGCTTCGTGTCCCGCGAAACGTCGGCGCATCTCCGACGCGGTCGCGAGGTCCAGCTGATCGGTGGGCAACTCCTCATCTTCTTGTCGCGCCTGAACACCCAGGCCGATGCACATCAGCACCTCGTGGGCCCGCGCGTCCTCTCGCTTGAGGTAGTGCACGTCGTTGGTGGCGACGCACGGTAGCCCGACCTCTTCGGCAAGGGCGATCAGCTGGGGTGCCACCAACTCGTGCTCGGCCAGGCCGCTGTGCTGTACCTCGATGTAGAAGTTGCCTTCGCCAAAGCACTTCTTGTACTTCAGCGCGTGCCGTTTGGCCTCGTCGGGCTCGTTGCGCAACAGGGCGTTGGCGATCTCTCCCGACAGGTCGCCCGACAGGCCGATCAACCCCTCTGCGTGCGCCGCCAGCAGCTCGGGGTCGATGCGCGGGTGGCCGCTGGGCGGTGCCTTCAGGTGCGCCATCGAGACCAAAAACACCAAGTTCTGCCAGCCCTTCTGGTCGGCCGCCAGCAGCGTCAGGTGATGCACGCGCTTGACGTGCTCACCGACCGGTCGGTTGGCGATCGACAGGCAGCAGCCGTAGATCGGTTTGATGCCCTTCTTGCGGCAGGTCTCCGTGAAATCAACCGCGCCGTGCAGGTTGTCGTGATCGGTCATCGCGATCGACCACATGCCCTCGCGTGACGCGAATTCGATCATGTCGCTCACGCGTGTCGTGGCGTCGGCGATCGAGAACTGCGTATGTACGTGCAGGTGGATGAAGGACATCGTGGATCGCGGCGAGCGGAGTGGCTCAGCGGGTCGGTTCGTCGGACCGTTCAGCAGCCTTGGCCTGTTGCCACAACGCGTCGAGTTCGTCGAGGTCCGCGCGGTACTCACGGCCGTGTTGTGCTTCCAGGGCGTGTTCGACGTGCTTGAATCGCCGGGTGAAACGGTCCAGCGTCCCGCGCAGCCCCTGTTCGGCATCGACGCCGAGGTGTCGGGCCAGACTGGACAGCGCGAACAGCACATCGCCCAGCTCGTCGGCCATCGCCTGTTCGTCACCGGAAGCCATGGCGGCACGCAGCTCGGCCAGCTCTTCGTCCACCTTGTCCAGCACCGCGTCGGGTCCCGGCCAGTCCAAACCGATCCGCCCGGCCTTCTCGCCGATCCGCTGCGCCCTCAACAAGCTCGGCAGGTTACGCGGCACCCCGTCCAAGGCGCCCTTGCCCTCGCGGCGCTTGATCTGCTCCCACTGTGTCACGATCTCGGCCGGGCGCAGGTCAGGGTCGCCGACGCCCTGAAACACGTGGGGATGACGGCGGATCATCTTGTCCGCAATCCCGCGCGCCACGTCCTGCGCGTCGAACCAACCAGCTTCCTTGGCGATTTGCGACTGAAATGCGATCTGCAGCAGCACGTCGCCCAGCTCCTCGCGGAACAACTCGACCTTGCGGGCGAACGCCAGGGCCTCCCTCTCGTCCTGGGGGCCTTGCCAAGGCAGATCCGGGGGCAGGGCCTTGGACGCTTGTCCCAACGCATCCATCGCATCCAGCAGCTCGTAAGACTCCTCGACCAGGTACGTGCGCAGGCTGGCCAGCGTCTGCTCGCGGTCCCACGGACAGCCGCCCTCGGCCGCGCGCAGGCGCTCCATGACGACGACCAGGCGCTCAAAGCCGGTCTGAGGCAAGTGGGGGGCGGATGTCATGAAAAAGGCTCGAACTTACGGAGCCTTGGGGGCGGCCGCAGGGGCAGCGGGGGCCGGAACGGCGGCAGTCGGCGTCCCACGCAAGGGCATCAGCGGCTTCAGGCCGGGGGGCAGCAGGGCCGGCGGCACGCTGCCGCTGCGGGGGCCACTGAGGACCAAGGTGCCGGCGCCGTCGAGCTTGTGGAAATCGTTGCCGACGGGAGCCCAAGTGGCGATGTACGCGACATTCTTGGTGCCTCGGCTGTCGATCCGGTAGACGTTGGCGGCGATGCGGGTGCCAAGCGGGGGAGCAGCCTCGAGCCCCAGACCCTTCCACGGGATGGCGGCCTCGACCGACCAACCGCGATCAGTGTCCGCGTCGCTGTTCACGGTGCCGGTGACGTTGACGGCGTGTTTGACGCCGGACTCGAACTTGGCAGCTTCCTGCCACTCAGGCTTGCGGTGCGCGGTGAACTTCGCGTCGAAGCGCGCGTTGGTCGGCGCGAACTGCATTTCGACGTACTCGCCGTTCTTGCCGGGGATCTGCAGGAACAGCTCAATCACGTCGCCGTTCCACAGCTCGGTGTCGTTCTCGGTCTTCTCGTTGCGGATGTCGTCGTCGCGGGTGGTGGCGGCGAAGTACAGGTTGTCATCGTCCCAGGTCAGGTGGGCCAGCGTCATGTAAGCGGCATTGGCAGACTCGCCGTCGATGCGGCGCATGCGGCCGATGGGGGGAACGCCCTGCCACGCAGCATCATCCATCTTGCCGTCAAGCGTCGGAGCGCTGGCGGCGCGCGCCACCTGATAAGCGGCCGGGGGTTCTTCCGCCCGAGGCGGCTGCTGAGCGGCGGCACCGCCGGCCTGATTGGCTCCGACCTGCACCTTCTCGACCACCAGCCGACCGTCGCCCGTGATGGTCAGGCCCTTGGCGTCTTCCACCTTCAGGCGGCGATCCTGGCTGGCCTTGGTCCAAGCGCCCCAGTCGAAGAAGCCGACCAGCACCTGCGACTCGCCTTCCGGCCAGTCGGCGGGAACCTGAACCGTCACGGTATCGCGAATGATCTCGCCCTTCTTCCACGACGACACCGGGTACAGGCCGCCAATGCCGTAGTGGTCGAACGGCTGACGGCGCTTGCCGGGGGCCTCGAAGTGCATGAAGACCTTCCAGTCTCCGTGCATCGGCTGCTCGACGCGGAAGTAGAGCGTCACGTCGAAGCTGCCGCCGCGGCGAGCCGGGGTGCCCTTGGTCTCCCAGCCGATCAAGGTGATCTTGTCCTCGAACTTCACCTCGGTCTTGTTGGCGATCGCGGGTGGGGCATTCAGGACGTTCTCGGCGATCTGCTGTTCCTGATCCTTGGTCAGCACGATCGACTGGCCAGTCGGCCGGCGGCAGCCTCCCAGGGCCGCCAAAACGGCGAGGGCCACCAGGGTAAGGATCGCGGTGCGGCAACGAGTAGGGGTCGAAGTCAGGCGCATGCCAGTCTTTCTCCATGATTCCAGAAAGGTACCCAATCGGAGTGTCCGGCGGGTGGCGGCGAGGATACCGGAACCGCATCGGTGGTTCAATGCGCCGCCGTGGACGCGGCCGAACCTGACCGTGTCCGTCGGCAAAGTCGGCCTCGGGCGGGGCATGACATCGATGTCAGGGGGCAAAAAGGGCTCGGACTCGGGTGGCGTCGCAACGTCCGTCGGTTGCGCGCCTCCCGAGCCTGAACCCTGCACCGGGGCGGGACGCTTCAAGGGAGGAGAACCTTGAACGTCGCCTACCGGTTGCGATCTACGCCTCGTACAGCATCGCCAACGCGTCGCGGTGTGCCGGCGACTGCAGCTTCTTCAGCGCGCCCGTCTCGATCTGACGAATGCGCTCGCGGGTCAGGTTGAACATCTCGCCCACCTGCTCCAGCGTCAGTCCCTCGTCATGGCCGATGCCGAACCGCAGCTTCAGCACCGCCTCTTCGCGCGGGTGCAGCCGAGTCAGCGCGCGGCGGGTCTGGGCCGCAAGGTCGCGCTGCATGCAGAAGTCGATGCCCTTGATCGCCTGGGAATCCTCTACGAAATCGACCAACTGCGCGTCGTCCTCGCCCACCGGCGCGTCCAGCGAGAGCGGCGCCTTGACCATCCGCAGGATCGTGTCGACCTGCTCCATGGGCTGCTCCGAGCGAACCGAGAGTTCCTCGACCGACGGCTCGCGTCCCAGCTCCTGCTCCAGCAGCGAACGCTCGCGCATGATGCGGTTTAGCGCCTCGATCAGGTGTACCGGGATGCGGATGGTGCGGCCGTTGTCCGCGATGCTGCGGGTGATCGACTGGCGGATCCACCAAGTGGCGTAGGTCGAGAACTTGTAGCCCCGCTGCCACTCGAATTTCTCGACGGCCTTGATGAGGCCGATGTTGCCTTCCTGGACCAAGTCCAGCAGGTGCATGCCGCGGTTCATGTAGCGCTTGGCGATCGACACCACCAGACGCAAGTTGGCCTGGATCATCACGCTTCGGCTCTCGGAGATCACGCGCTGGGCCAATCGAACCTTGCGCAGGTCGCGGCTCGCCTGATCGGCGGGGCAGCCGTACGCGAGCGCCGCCGCCTCTGCCGCCATGGCCGTCTGACGCACGACAAGGTGTTGCTTGGCGCGGTCGCTGCGGATGCGGCGCGGCTCGGCCGGCAGGTTGGCGACCTGGGCGCGGGTGACGCCCGCTTCTTCCAGCGCGCGACGCAGGCGTTGCTCAGAGCGGACGGCATCGCGTGCCAGCTCCTGAAAAGTCTCCATCGCCTTCGAGATCAGTCGCTCGCCGGTGCGATCCTCCCAGAAGGTGCGGTACTTGCTGCGCATCGCCTGATTCAACGCGTCAGTGCGTGGCTGACCGGCCGGCACCGCCAGAGCGGCAAGCTCCGCATCGTGGGCCAACACGCGGTCCCGGAAGCGCTCGGCCCGCGCCAGCGTCGTGATGCGCGAGTCGCGGTCCTTCCAGCACTCGGTCTCCGTCCACTGCTTGAGCAGCTCCATGTCGGTCGCCATCTGCACAGGCAGCACCGTCATCAGCGGCCGACAGGCGGGCACTCGTTCGAGGATCTCGAGGATCTCGGCCGACGACTCCTCGATGCGGCGCGAGACGTCGGCCTCACCCTCGCGGGTCAGCAGCGAAACGCGGCCAATGTGCTGCAGGTACAGCACCGTGGGGTCGAGATGCGTGGCGTCGTCCGGCTCGTCCTTGCGAGGACGCCGACGCGGCATTGGGGCGACCCACGGGCTGTCGGGGTCCTCGGTCGTGTCGAGCGCGCTGAACTCCATCTCGTCCATGGGAAGATCCTCGACGCTGTGGGGATCGTGGGCGGGCGGGTGCATGCGGTACCTCGGGGTTCGCGGACTGGGTTCTGGGAGCCTGGGACTCGGGGCGGGACCGGACGGACCGGACATCGGCAAGGGACCTGACCCTCGGAAGAGATTGGATGCAAGACACGCGCCATGGGTTCGGCGCGGGCAAAAAGTGTTGGATGGAGGCTGTGTTGCAAATTGCGCCGGCGTCAAGGGGCGGCCGTGCTCACGTCCAAACCGGACATTCGTGTCATGGTCCACGATGACAGGCTGGCACAAACAGGAAACGTCTCGTCCGATTTGCGGTGCGCGCCCGGCTCGCCGGTTGGGCTAGCTGCCGCGAGTCGCTGCGGGCCTCACTGCGCCCGGCGCCCCTGCGGCCGCCTCGGGGCCTGCCAGCAGCGCGTCGGAACGGGCGACCAGCTTCTCCGCATCGGCCGTGCGTCCGCACCGCATCAGAAATGCCGCGTGCACTTGCAGACACGCCTGAAGCTCACGGGCCTCGTGCGCCTGGGCCAGCACTTCCTCGGCCTTGGTGAAGGCCTGGTCGGCGCCGTCGACGTCGCTCAGGTCGGCCAGCACCTCGCCCAGCGTCCGCTGACTGGTGGCGCGTGTGTGCAGCAGGTCACTCGACAGCGCTGCTGCAACGCTGCGACGCGCCCACTTCAGTGCGCGCTGCGGGTCGTTGCGCTTGCGGGCGGCAATCGCCAGGTTGCGGGCGGCGTCGGCAAGAAGCGCGTGATCTTCGAGTCTTCCGGCACCCTCGACGGCCTTGTAGAGCTGGGTCTCGCCCTCGTCGAGGCGGTCGGCCTGCACCAGCACCTCTCCGAGATTGTTTTGGATCATCGCCTGCATGCGGCGGTTGCCGACCCGTCGCGCCAGCTCGTGCGCCTCTTCCATGCTGGCGATAGCGCCGTCGACCTCAGCCGATGCCAGCAACATGGCGCCGTAAGCATTGAGGGCCTCGAACAGTCCCGGCAGGTTGCGCGCCTGACGCTGCATCTGCACGGCCTTGTCCAGCCACGCCCTCGCCTGATCCAGATGTCCCAGCGTCAGCGACACGACACCGAGACTGGTCAGCGTTCCCGCCTGTCCCGGTCGATCACCAAGCTTTTCACGGTATTGCGCCGCCCGCTTGAGGAACGCCCGCGCCGTCCGCATGTCGCCGCCGGTCCAATAGGCGCGGCCCACGTCGTCGCACGCGGAGGCCAGCCCGCGCAGGTCGCCGACCGCCTCGTGCCGCTTCAATGCGGGCTTGAGGTGCTCCAGCGCCTCGCGCGCCTTGCCCTGATTCCGCAGCAATCGCCCAAGCTTCTGCAGGGCGTCAGCCTCTCGGGAACGTGCACGGAAGCGCCAGGCGAGCTGCAGCGCGTCGCGGTACAGCGTCTCGGCGTCGGCGAAGCGTCCGTCGGACTCGGCCAGCGACCCCAGCGCGATCGCCGACTCGATGTGCAGGTGGGCTGAGTCTGCGGGTGCAAGCGCCCGTGCCTGTTCCAGCAGCGACTTCGCAGTTTCGTTGCGGAATTCGTCGACTGCGACCAGCCCGGCTCGCAGGTAGACGTGTGAAGCGTGCACCGGGTCGCCCGCTGCCAGCCACAGCGGCGCCAGGACCTCAGCCAGGTCGCTCGACCGCTCGCCCGCGACCAGCTGCAGCCACACCGCCGCCTGCCGTGCCAGCCGCCGCAGCTGCTCAGGCGAGTGCGACTCGAGCAGGGCGTCGCGATCAGCCGTCTCGATGAAGCGAAAGCCCTGTTCGTGGTTCAGCAATGCCGCGCGCTCCGGGACGATCAGGTGGCGGTCCGTCAGTGCCTCGCAGGCCTTGAGGACCTCGGCGACGTCGGCTTCCTCCTGCATCAGACCCGCCACCGTGCGCGGACCCGTGCGGTCCAGCCGCCGCAGGGCGACCACGCCGCCGATCCAGAACCGCGAGCCGATCACGGCGCCCAGGCCCGCGACGGTCAGTTGCTCGTCCGAGAGTCCCTCAAACCGCCCGCTGCGACTCGAGGATCGCTGCGTACCGGCGATCACCTCGGCCAGCTGGCCCGCGTTCAGTTGCCAACCGCTGGGGGTCTCGACCAACGCGCCCTTGCGCTGCAGGTGGTCCAGACTGTCCAGCACCGCCCCCGGTCGCCCCGCTGCGTGATCGACCAGCTTCTTCACGGCGCGATCATCGACGCCAGAGACCCCGGTCAGCACCGAACGCACCCACGCCGTCAGCGATCTTGCGTCCAGCGCAGGCACGTCCACCCCGGGTAGCTCGCCCAGCCACGGCAATCGCTGCAAGCCGGCCGGGTCACACACCAGCAGCAGGACCGCAGGCAGATCAGGGGCTTCGCGCGCCAGATCGGCAAAGAACGCAAGGCTGTCGAGATCGGCCTCCGCCGCTTCGTCCACCACCAGCACGGTCGGCGTGTTGCCCAGATCGCGTGTCATCAGGTTCAGCAGGGCGGTACGCGCGCGCCGGGCCTGTTCAGAGCGGTCGGCAAAATCGATGACGTGGTCGCTCCAGAAGCGAAACCCCAGCATCGGCCCGCAGGTACGCGCCACATCTGCGCCCGCTGGGTCGCCGAAAAAGGTTTCGACCGCGCGCTCAAACCGATCGCCCGCGATCGTGCCGTTGACGTATTCCGGGATATCGAAGCGAAGGCGCAGCAGTCGCTCGATCGTGCTGAACGGTCGTGCCAAACCTTGTCCGGTTGCGACCAGCCACCGTGTCTCGGGGCGCTGTTCGAGCACCCGCTGTCGGACGGCCTCAACCAGCCTTGAACGGCCACTGCCCACGGCACCGCGCACAACAAACGGAAGCGTTCTATGCAGTTCCAGCGCCTCGAGCACCCGGCCCGTCAGCGCAGATCGTTCCGCATCCCGACCAGTCCAGGGCATCTTCCGGGCCTGTTCACGCCAGGGAAGGGTCCTGCGGGGCACCGGAACCGTCGCGCGGCCGATCGCGGACGAATCGATCACGTCGAATTCGCCCGTAGCACGAAACAGGGAGGTGTCGGCCACCGAGTCGAGTCCGGACAACCGGGACCGGCAATGCGGACAGGCAAGGGCATCCGGAGTCAGCGGCTGACCGCAGCGGGGGCAAGTCACGGGGACCTCCGGGCGGAAGCCATGCCAGCATCCGGTTGAGCAGTGTGGGGCAGCGCGGGCCGCGGCTCAAGAGGCAATTCCGCGACCATTCGTGCGCGAAGTGAATCCGGCGAGAGCCAAGCGCGTCCGACGCAAACCGCGCGACGTGGCAGGTTCCATGGTGGGACCCAACGTCGCGGCGTTGACTTGCTTCCGGGCTCGCCTATCCTATGCCGCGGCGCACACGGAACGGAAAAACGGACAGTTGTCGGGGTCGCGGGATCACGAGGCTGAACGACCAAGAGAAGGCATAGCGCCGGAGGAACATCATGAAGGAAATCAAGAAGATGCTGGCTCTCATGGGCGTCGGCGCCGCGATGATGCTGACCGGCTGCGATGCTTCTGTGGGTGGCTTGCTCGACGCCGATGACGCGACCAGCGACACCACCCAGGGTACCGACACGACCATCGACACCAACACGGACACGACGACCCCACCGACGGAGTACAAGTCCATCGTGATCTTCGACAAGTCCGAGGATCCGGTCTGCACCAAGAGCCCGGGCATGGACTTTGACGCCATCGGCGCCTGGCGTGGCAACATGTTCCTGGGCGTGGGTCGCGTCGGCAGCGCCAACATCGCGACGTCCGGCAGCAAGTGCCCGGACAACGACAAGAACATCCCGGCGTCGGCCGAGGGTCCGGTCAACGGCCACGTGTATGCCAGCAGCCCCGACACCGGTTACGTCAGCCTGAACGGCGGCTCGCTTGAGCTCGAGATCGGCGCCTGCACCAACGGCGCCAGCACGGCGTTCGACTGCGACGGCAAGGGCGCCCTGGTGGCCCTGAAGTCCGGCGACGAGCTGGACATCTACGAAGTCGACACGACCTACAAGCCGGGCAGCGGCACCGACCGCGACGGCTTTGCCTACGCCGGTTGCGCCTGCTACGCCGACGAGTACACCGTGAACCTGCGCACCGCCAAGGGCGTGGACTTCGGCTCGGTGTTCCTCCCGTCGACGGGCTTCTACAAGGGCACGACGGGCGGCCCCGGCGCCATCGTTATCCCGTAAGGCCGAACCGCTTCCGTCCGACCTGACCTCCCGACGCGGGGTCCGACTTTCATCGGTCGGCCCCGCGTCGGCGTTTTTGGCTGTTCTTCAAGGATCTTCCCGGCGGACGTGACACACTGCCAGCGCTTGGGTAGGCTCGCCGCATCGCCCCCTCCCAGCGACATCGCCCGGTGAACCCCCATGATCGACATCCCACGAAGGCGACCGCGCGCACGCAAGTCGAGCGGCAACGAGACCCTTTCGCTTCCCATGGACGACCTGCCGATCGCGGTGCCTCCGGAGCCGGTCGCCGTTGCCAACCGGCCCAAGCGCCAGCGCAAGCCCAAGGCCCCGCAGGAACTGGGGATGTTTCCGGAGCCGACGCCGCAGCCGACTCCGGATCCGGTCCTTGAGCCTGTGCTGGTGACCGAGCCGGAGGTGGTCGTCGAGGCCATGCCGGTCGTGGAGCCTGAGCCGGTCGTGGAGCCTGAGCCGGTCGTGGAGCCTGAGCCGGTCGTGGAGCCTGAGCCGGTCGCCAAGCCCGAGCCTGCGCCCGCTCCCCGTCGCCGCCGTCGCCGCGGCCCCGCTGAGCTGGAAACTGCTGTCGAGACAGTGACTTCGGCGGAACCGTCGATCGAGCCGCCCCCGGTTGTTCCCCAAGCCGCCACGCCGGTTGCTGAGCCCGCGGTCGTGGTTGTGGCGTCTGAACCCGATGCGCCGGTCGAAGCCGAGGAGTCGGCGGCCGAGGCCGGAGCGGACGACGCCCAAGCCCACGAGGGACGCCACCGTCGTCGTCGTCGCGGCAAGCACGCCAAGACCCAGCAAGTCCTCTTCGAGGCTGGAGAATCGGAGCCAGCGTCCGCTGCACCCACTGCACCCACGGCAGCCGCTGCACCCGCGGTGCCCGCAACGCCGGTCCCGAAACCGGCAGCCGTTGTCGCTCCGCCGCCGCCCGCGCCTCGGGCCCCTGCTGCGCCCCCGACGCCTGCCGAGCCCCGCCCGGTGTTGAGCATGGCGGAGCGCGCCGCACGCTTCTCCCGTCGCCCGCCGCCGCCGGCTGCCGATGCGGCCGAGGCCGCCGTTCTGCGGGCCGCGCCGCCCGTCTCACCCGTGCCGATTGCGCCGCCCGCGCCACCCGCGCCACCCGCGCTGCCCGTTCCCCCAGCAGTGGTTGTGGAGTCGATTTCTGAGGTTGCCCTCGCTGCGCCTGAGGTCGCCGCCGTTGCCGCCCTGGTCGACGAGCCTGCCGTCGTCGCGCCACCGCCCCGGCCGTTACGTGAGCCGGACGACCCGCGCTTGAATCGCCCCAAGCCGCTGGACATGGCCGAGATTGCGTTGCGCAACCGCCTGGCCCGCGATGCCGCCCGCCGTGAGCGTCTGGTGGAGGAGGAGCCACCTCCTCCGGCCGAGACCCCGGCGCAGCGCCCGCAGCTGTCGATGGCGGAACGCGCCGCCCGCAACTCGATGGCCCATCGTCTGGACCGCGACGAGACCCCCGCCCAAGGCCTGCCGGCGGTCGCAGCCGCGGCGGCTTCGGAAGCTGCTGCGCCTACTGCGGAACCCGACGGTCCCTCGATGGCCGACCGGGCCGCTGACGCGGTGCGCCGTCGCCGTGACGCTGCCGGCGGTGCACAGGTTGCCCCGGTCGCGGTCGTCCCCGACGCAGGGCGCAGCAGCGAAGCAAGCTACGAACCCGCTGTCGCAACAGCGTTTTTCCTGGTCAGCCGCAACCACGCTGCCGTCGTCCGCGACCGCCTGGCTGCGTGGCATGAGCGTCTGGACCGCGTGGACCTGCGCTGGTGGCTGCTGGATCTGGGGTCGGTCGACGAGAGCGCGGCGGAGGGCGAGCGTGCCCAGGCGACCGTGCTGCACCGTCCCGGCGGTCTGGTGAAGCCACTGCAGTCGATCGAGGTCGCCCTTCGCACCAGCGAGGCCGATCTGGTCGTGCTGGCGGATCCCGAGGCTACACCCGACGTTCGCGTCAACGAGGCCCTTGCCATCGCGCGTCGTGGCACTCCGCTCGTCATCGTGGGGGCAGGTCGCACATCGGTGGTCGTGATCTCTCGCCGGGCTTGGCAGCATCGGCCCTTCGACGGCTATGTCGATCTGGAACACTGGGCACGGGCCGCTGGCGGGCTGCGTCGGCTCGGTCGCGTTCGCAAGCCGTTGCCGCACCCGGGCCTGGTGGGCCAGGCGGTGCAGGCCGCGCGGTGGCTGCGAGTTGCTGCCGACGCACAGCGGGTGGGCGAGCAGGTGTGGGAGCTGGTGGGGACGGTGCGCAAGCTGATCGGCCGCTGATTTCCCGGCCAACCGGACCTACTTCTGCGGCGACTCGGCGGGAACCTGTTCGTCGGCCGGCGCGGCCATCTTCGCCTTGGCGCCGGCCTTGGCGGTGCCGCTGTCCAGCTGCGCCTGAGCCCACTGCTCCGTCTTGCGATCAGCGGACTTGCGCGCCAACACCAGGATCTTGCCCAACAATGCCGCCCTGGCGTCCGGGTCGCTGGTCTTGCCGACCTGTTCGCGCAACTTGGCAATGGTCGCAGCCGTGGCATCGGGCTCGGCAGCTTGCGCTTGCTCCGGTGCCGGCGCGCTGCTGGGGGCGGGGCGACGGGAGGGGGTCGCCTCTGCGCGCGCGGCCCGTCCGGAGCCAAGCGCCTCGCGAAGGGCTGCTTGCTGCTCGGCCTCGGCTGAGGACGCAGCCTGCTTGGCCAGTTGACCTTCAGGGGCAGCGTTGGCGCGAGCCGGCGGCGGTGCCGCAAAGCCGTCGTCGGACAGCCCTTGCGGGTAATCCTGAACGTTCTTGTCTGCCTTCAGCTCGTTGAACGCCGCTTGCGGAGCGGTACCGAACGCCGCGCTCGCGTCGTCCTTTGCCGCAAATTCCTTCTTGCTCGCTGTGGGCTTGTCCTGACCCGCCATGCCCTTCTTGGTCTCATCGGCGGCCACTGGACCCAGCGACGCCGGTTCGGCCTCGATGGTACGCAACGAGGGCGCGACAGCGGCTGGCGCTGCAGCAGGGGCGGCGGCGGCAGTTTCCACGGGAAGATCGGGCGCTTCGGCCGCTGGTTCAGCGGGGACCGCAGCCTGGGGGGCAGGCGGGGCGTCGGCCATGGCGACGGCCTCGGCCGGGGGCGACTCCGGCGTGGCGTGTCGGTCCGGCCGGACGACGAGCGCCAGCACGACCGCGGCACCCGCCATCATCACGACCATTGGACCCGGACGCAGTAACGCCTTGATCCAACGGGAGAAACCAGACTCCTGTCGCTGCTTCTCGACCTGCTCGAACGCGGCGCCCAACACCACGCCGCGCACTGAGGGCGCCACGGCGGGCAGCTCCAGTGCGGCCACGCGCTGATGCAGGCGCAGGTAGTCGTCGATCTCGTCGTGCGCCGCGGGGGCAGCTTCGCCAAGCGTTCCCGGCCCTTGGGCCAGGCGACGCTCGTACTCCGCCAGGACCTCGAGGGCCTCGCGCGTCTGCGGGTCTTGGGTGGGCTTACGCACCATCGCCGTCTTCCTGCTCGTTGCGCCCAGGGGACTTCCCCCTCACCGTAGGGTGGCCCGAAGGCCGACGCAAACTCGGGGTCCAGCCCCGTCAGATGTGGTCTTGCAGCGCGTCACGCAACGCCTTGAGGGCATAGCGCATTCGGCTCTTGACCGTGTTCTCGTTGCAGTCCGTTGCCTCTGCGATCTCTGCGAAGCTCAGCCCCGACAGCTCTCGCATGGCGAACACCTCGCGTTGCTCCGTCGGCAGCTTCGCCATCGCCTCCTCGAAGGCGGTGCGGAACTGTCCGTCGGCGGCCTGCCGACTTGCGTCGGACTCAGGCGAATCGTTCGACACCCGCTCACCCAGGGTTGGCCCCTCGTCGCCTCGCGTCGGCGCGTCCAGCGAAGGACCCGAGCGAAACCGGTCGCGCCGCGAGGCATCGATGCACAAGTTGCGCCCGATGGTGAACAGCCACGTCCGGAACTTCGCTTGTCCTTTGAACCCCGCGCCATTGCGAATGACCCGCAGGAACGTGTCCTGCACCACGTCGTCCGGCCGCGCTGCGCCCTGCTGTGCCACGAACGCCCTGAGCGATCGCGCGTGCCGGTCGTACAGCGTGCCCATCGCGCGCGCGTCCCCGTCGAGGAACCGCTCCATGAGCGTTTCGTCGGTGGGATCGTCTCCGATGACCATGGCGAGAAGCCACATCGTGCTCGCATCCCCTCTGACGTTCATGCGCGTCGGACGATCTATCGTCGGGTGCGCGCCTGTGGTGAAGACTGGCGGCGGAGCCTAGCAAGCCCCCGTTCTGACGTCGAGATCAAGAGAGCAGCAGTCGCACGACCATCTCGGCGTGGGGCGTGTGCGGGAAGGTGTCGATCAGCACGGCGGTCTGCTGCACGTACCCCGCTGCCCGCAGCGCCTTCAGGTCGCGCGACAACGTGTCCAGCGCGCACGATACGTACACGATATGTGAGGGTCGTTCGACCGCCGCGGCTTTGCAGACCTCGAGTGCCCCCGGCCGTCCCGGGTCCAGCAGCCAGAGCTCGCCCGGGTCCGCGGGCTCGATCAGCTCTGCCGCATCGCCACACAGCACCGTGACCCGCGTCCCCAGCGCCAGTGCCGGCAGCATGGCTCGCCTGGCGCGATCCGCAGCCGCCTGGTCCCACTCGACGACCCGCAGCTCCGGCGTCCGCCCGGCCAGCAGCACGCTCAGGTTGCCAGATCCCGCATAGAACTCCTGACAGCGCGGGACCTTGCCGATCTCGTCTAGCGCCTGCTGCACGGTTTCGCGGATCGCCTGATTCCCGGTGACCGTCGCCTGTGCGAACCCCGCCGCATCGACCCGCACCGGCAGTCCTGCTTCGCCGAGACCCGGGGCCTGCGTCTCCGGCAACGTCACCTCGTCCAAGCCGTAGCGGAAGGTGTTCGAGCCCAGCTGAAATCGCAGGCCCACAAGTCCCAGTGCGTCC